>JAIRXA010000158.1 GCA_031268525.1 Coriobacteriales bacterium
AGACCTTACGTGAAGCAGGGTTAACCAAAACCCCGATATCGCCTGTTTTCTTGCAGAGATGATATCGCTTCCGTAACAATTGCCCATTATAGTCGATAGTTCCGATAATTCATCAAGAATCAGGACAAATTTCTCGCCACGACAAAAGCCGTCTGTCGGGATGAACGGCCAATCGGGGAGAACGTAAGGCGTGGGGGTGAGCATGTGTGTCAAAGCCCGCCCCTACGCTTTGCGGAACCTACGGGTCTATCTGAATGACTACCACGGCAAGGAATACTGGGCCAGCCTGCCGCCCGTAGCCATGGCCGTCTGCCTGTACTCACGTAGAAGAGCGCTCTTGATGTGGAGGATGACGCCTGTGGGCTCGAAGATGTAATTGGCTAACATATCCAGGAAGCCGGGCAGAGGGGAGTTGCGCCCGGCCAGCTTCAGTCGGGTGAAACCCTGAGTGCAGAGCTCGTTGATACGGGTGTCGGAGATGAAGAGGTTTCTACTCAGGCGCTGATCGATGTTGGCGGCGACATTCAGCGAAAAGCATGGCTGGCCCGGCCCTCTGCAACCCTCGTCATTCCAGTCCTGGAGTGCCTTGACGTGGCGGTAGACGTTCTTGCATTCCGGCACGCAGAACTGATTGGTGATAACTTCAACCCGATCATGGATATCGATCAACCGCGCCAGCCGCTCAGGGTCCAGCGCCGTCTCGCAGCGAATGACCACTTCGCTGTAGACTTCCAGGTGCTTACGGTAGTAGGCCTCCTCCTCCGCAAAGGTGTCCTTCAGGTCGCTCATGGCCTTGTTCAACGAGGCCACCAGATTGATACTCGGGCGCTGCTGCCGTAAGAACAGCGCCAGTCCGTCGTCAAAGAGGATAGCCTGGCCGTCGTAGCGCTCGATGTGGTCCAGCAAGATGTTGCAGTAGCGATCGTCGTAGCTGTCCTCCGGCACCTCCAAACGCGAGAGAGTCAGCGCGCAGCGTACGCCATACTCGGCATAGGCGGCAAAATAGGAGTCGATCTGCCGCTCGTCCAGGATGGCGGTGACAGCCGACGGTCTCCCTCCGGCCCAGGCGCAATAGGGGGATCCGTAGACGATGTCAAACGGTCGATCCCAACCGTATTCGCGACAGATCTGCAACAGGCGCAAGGCCCCCCAGTCATTACAGCAGAAGGCCGGGATCTTCCATGAAGGCCTGGCTGGGCGCTGCCTGTAGACGTCCAATCCGGCTCGTATCTCCTTTGGCATCTTTCCAAGCCCTTCTCGATTGAAGCCTGGGCAGTGGCTGGACAGGACCATCTGCCCGACCAAGGGAAAAGCACTGGATGCAGCCAGGCACCCAGTGCTCTCACCAAGCTGTTCCGCTCACTCGCTTGCTACCTTGTGCCCCACGTTCCGTTGTCTCTGCTCAGTTCGTAGGTATGACATGACCAACAGTACAGGGTAGATGCCTCGGTCAAACTATGGCAGTCGGAACACTCGATTTCTGTCGTCTGATGATTATCATGGGGGTTTGCTACCAGATTTCCAACGAACAGTGCTCCCTCCGTGTCGGCCTTGATCGTCGACCAATCTCCGTGGCAGTCGCTGTTGCCGCAATTCTCCTTTGAGACTTCCGTGAATGAACTGATGTCTTCACCCATTGATTCATGGTATGCGATCAGGGAATTATCGCTATACTCCACCGGGGATGCTGAGCCAGAGCCATTCGAAGAGGTACTGGGAGAACATGCAGTAGACAGCAGAGCCGCCATAAAGCAAAACAGTGTGGTAAGGACTATCAGAAACTTCCTATTCATTTGAATATGCTCTTCTCTGTGATGATTTGAGTCGGACAAATCAAATGCGCTTTCTATTCGAGTTCAAGAATGCCGTTCATTGCCATATAGCCACCCACACCCGAGATAGCTACGCCTGCGCAAATCGTTGGATTTCCGTATTGGCCGCCATAGTTGTTTTCGCCAGCAATGCCACCTGCGGTATACCACCCTGCATAAAGGCCGGGAACAGGATTGCCATCGGGGGTGATGACCTGCATTTTTGGATTGATACGCAGGCCACACATGGTTTTAGATATCTGACCACCATTGGCAGCGCCGTAGTAGGGAGGAGTGTTTATGGGAATCAGCCACTCCTTTCTGTACGGAACAGGCAGATCGGTATCGACGCCCTGTGCGCAGATCTCATTGTTCCAATGATCAACTGCCGCCACAACCCTGTCGGCGTCAAGTCCGAGTTTTTGCGCCAGTTCTTCAAGAGTGTCAGCCTGAGAAATGGCACCACGGTCAAGAGCATTCTGGAATTCAGACTCCCAATCGGTAGAAACAAAGCTGTTTTCGAGAGTCATGCCATCGTCAAGTAGAGGATACCTATGTGGGTCTATCATGCCCTGAGCCGTAGTTTTGAAGTTCTCCAGGCTGTCTCTGAAGTTGGCGTCAAAGAAATTGTATGCGCGTGCGCCTATTGCTGAACTCCACCGAGCAGCATTTGACAGGTCACCACAGGAGTTCGATTCCATGGTCCCCATAGTATAAATGTCCGCCCATTCGGGCAGAGAAGTCTCACGTATTCGCGCGGGCGCCATGCGAGCGCTGTGTTACGTCTTTGATCGACACCCAACATAATTCAGATTTCGGATAACATCCCTTGCAGCATTGTAACCTGTAAGTTACAATAGCAAGATGATAGAAATTCTGCAGACAGAAGAGTATGCAAAATGGTTTGTCAAGCTGAAGGATCGTGCAGCCAAAGCTCGGATAGACATTCGAATCAGGCGAGTATCGCTTGACAATTTCGGAGATGTTGAGACAGTTGGGTCTGGAGTCTCGGAATTACGTATTTCATATGGGCCTGGCTATCGCGTTTACTTTACGCAGAAGGGCGAGCGACTGGTAATCCTACTCATTGGTGGTGACAAGTCGACACAGATAAGGGATATTGAAAAGGCAAAGCAGATAGCTGAGGACTTAAAGAGGCAAGAATATGAGAACTAAAGTGAAATTAACAATCTGGGATCCGGCAGAGCATCTCGATAATGACGAGGCCATGGCTCTTTATCTTGAAGCTGCCTTTGCTGAAAACGATGCTGCCCTTATTGCTGCCGCGCTTGGCGACATTGCCCGCGCAAAAGGAATGAGTGATATTGCTCGAAAGACAGGACTGGCACGAGAGAGTCTTTACCGCTCTCTGTCTCCTGAGGGGAATCCCGAGATGGGAACTATTCTCAAAGTGATGGATGCCCTCGGCCTGAAACTTAGTGTTTCTGCTTGAGCGTAAGACAGGGGGAGGGGGGGCAGGAGAACCGTCAGCCCGTCCCCATGTCCCACCTGATGCCCAGACAGCCCAAACATGGCTGCTCCCGTCCGTCTACGGATAGATTTGCCAGCGGTTGGACAGGCGGCCGGACAGGAGACATCATAGATACGCCCGGGGGCGTGTTTTGCGTTGACACGGTGCTATGCAATACAGTAAGATGCCATGACTTGCGTTCACAGGTATTCCTGTGTTAGCGCAAGCACGCAACTTGACAAAGCGCACAGAGTTCAGCTTCACATCGATGGGGGTGTGCCCGAGTGGCTAAAGGGGACGGGCTGTAAACCCGTTGGCTATGCCTACCGTGGTTCGAATCCACGCGCCCCCACCATCTCCTTTGAGCTTAAGGCTTTTACTGCCCGCTCGCGTGCCAGGCACGCCATGCCTGCACTTCGAGCCTTATTCGCCAAAGGGCTGACGCCCATATAGCTCAGTCGGTAGAGCACTTCCTTGGTAAGGAAGAGGTCACCGGTTCAAGTCCGGTTGTGGGCTCCACGGCGGTGTAGCTCAGTTGGTCAGAGCACACGGTTCATACCCGTGGCGTCATTGGTTCAAATCCAATCACCGCTACCATATCGGTTCCAGCTTCGTAGAGAAGCTCGTCATCACAAAATACGATTCAAAAGACCGAACAAGATCAGCAAACAAGATCAGAAAAGACCGAACAAGCAAACAAGATCGGAAAAGATCAGAAAAGCAATCCCAAGAAGGAGGATCATCGCATGGCAAAGGCACATTTCGAGCGCACTAAGCCGCACGTCAACATCGGCACCATCGGTCACGTCGACCACGGCAAGACAACCCTGACCGCTGCTATCTCCAAGACTCTTTCTGAGAAGGGCTGGGCGGACTACACTCCCTTCGATAAGATTGACAAGGCCCCCGAGGAGCGGGAGCGCGGCATCACCATCAACATTGCGCACATCGAGTACGAGACCGAAGCTCGGCACTACGCGCACGTTGACTGCCCCGGCCACGCCGACTACATCAAGAACATGATCACCGGCGCCGCTCAGATGGACGGCACCATCCTCGTAGTCGCCGCCACTGACGGCCCGATGGCCCAGACCCGTGAGCACATTCTGCTCGCCCGCCAGGTCGGCGTCCCCTACATCGTCGTCTATCTCAACAAGTGCGACATGGTTGATGACGAGGAGCTTCTCGAGCTCGTCGAGATGGAGGTTCGTGACCTCTTGAGCTCCTACGAGTTCCCCGGCGATGACACCCCGGTCATCCGTGGATCAGCGCTCAAGGCCCTTGAAGGCGACGATACCGAACTCGGCAAGCAGAGCATCTGGCAGCTCATGGAAGCCGTGGACAGCTACATTCCCACGCCTGAGCGCCCAGTTGACAAGCCCTTCCTGATGGCCGTTGAGGACGTCTTTACCATCACCGGTCGCGGCACCGTTGCTACGGGCCGTATCGAGCGCGGCACCATCCACATCAACGATGAGGTCGAGATCGTCGGTATCCGCGAGACCCAGAAGACGGTCTGCACCGGCGTCGAGATGTTCCGTAAAATTCTCGATCAGGGCGAGGCTGGCGACAACGTCGGTATCCTCCTGCGTGGTATCAAGCGTGAGGAGATCGTTCGCGGACAGGTTCTCTGCAAGCCCAAGAGCGTTACACCGCACACCGAATTTGAGGGTCAGGTCTATATCCTCACGAAGGAGGAGGGCGGTCGCCACACTCCGTTCTTCGACGGCTATCGTCCCCAGTTCTACTTCCGTACCACCGACGTTACCGGCGTTGCCCACCTGCCGGAGGGTATGGAGATGGTCATGCCGGGCGACAACGTGGTTGTGAGTGGCGAGCTCATCAACCCGATTGCGATGGAAGAGGGACTGCGCTTTGCTATCCGCGAGGGTGGTCGTACCGTCGGTTCGGGCCGCGTGACAAAGATCATCAAGTAGTAAGGCTGTGTAACCACGGAGCAGCTCGGTGGCAACGAGAGCCGACCGGGCTGCTCATGCACTTGAGCGATAATGAGAAACAGGAGAACCCATGCGTACCCTGGTGACGCTGGCGTGTACGGAATGTAAGCGCCGTAACTACACGACCAAAAAGAACAAGCAGAGCAACCCTGAGCGCATTGAGTACAAGAAGTACTGCAAGTGGTGTAAGGGTCATACCGTACATCGCGAGACTCGATAGTTTGGGCTTGAACACGACAGGCACAGGCCAGTAGCTCCAATTGGTAGAGCGGCGGTCTCCAAAACCGCATGTTGGGGGTTCGAGTCCCTCCTGGCCTGCCAGAGATTACAACAACGGGAAACCGTTGCGTAAGAGGGATTGTTGACAAGGGAAGACCAAGAGGGGCTCGAACCCGAGAGGGCGCAACGCTCCAGTGGAGCGTTGCGGTCCGAGCAAGCGCAGCTTGCGAGGTCCACGAGCATGAGCGCAGCGAATGATCGTCGAGTCCCTCCTGGCCTGCCAGAGATTACAACAACGGGAAACCGTTGTGTAATGCATACCGGATCAGCTTTGGATGGCGGGAAGACGATGGCAAAAAGCAGCCCGGCCAAGGGCGCACAATCGAAGAAGAACAGCACAGAAGCCTCCAAGGGCTCATCGAAGAGCGCCCCCAAGAGCGCCTCCAAGAACGCTTCGAAGAAGGAGAGCGCCCCTAAAAACGCCCCCAAGAGCACCTCCAAGGGCTCATCGAAGGGCACCTCTAAGAGCGCTCCCAAGAAGGAGAAGAAGGAGAGTATCTTCAGGAAGGCCATCAACTACTTCCATAACGTGCGTCTGGAAATCAAGCGCACGACCTGGCCTTCGCGCGACGAGGTGCTGCGCATGAGCCTGATCGTTATCGGAGCGCTGATCTTCTTTGGCGTCTTCATCCTCGTCGCCGATTGGATCATGACCAGCCTTCTTAACCTCTATTCAGGTCTTGCCACGTCTGGCACCCCGACTTCGGGAGGTCAGTGATATGGCGAAGAAGTGGTATGTCCTGCACACGTATTCCGGTTACGAGAATAAGGTAAAGAGCAATCTTGAGCATCGCATCGAATCGATGGGGCTCGAGGATCGTATCTTCGACATCCAGATACCAACCGAGGAAGTCACCGAGATAAAAGACGGCGGTCGGCGCGTCACCTCCGACAAGAAGGTCTTTCCCGGCTACGTACTCGTGCGCATGGAGCTCGACGACCAAAGCTGGAGTGTGGTACGTAATACCCCCGGTGTCACCGGATTTGTTGGGGCACAGGGTAAGCCCTCGCCGCTTTCACGCGAGGAGTTCAACAAGATTATGAAACGCACGCATTCCGATGCGCCACGCAAGACCGCCTCAAACCTGAGTGTCGGCCAGAGCGTGAAGGTCGTCTCTGGACCCCTTGCGGAATTTGACGGCACCATTTCTGAGGTGCAGCCCGACGCTGGCAAGGTAAAGGTGATGGTCTCGATCTTCGGTCGCGAGACCCCGGTTGAGCTCAGTTACGATCAGGTGTCGCGACTTTAGATTTGGAAACCCTGCGGCAGATGCCCTCCCGGGTGCTTCTCATCCGCCGCTGTTGTTTATTGTCAGAGAGTTCGAGTTAAGGAGTAAGGGTTATGGCTCCAAAAAAGAAGATAGCAGGCTACATCAAGCTCCAAATTCCCGCTGGTCAGGCGACCCCCGCGCCGCCTGTTGGGCCAGCACTCGGCGCCAAAGGCGTTAATATCATGCAGTTCTGTCAGGCCTTTAATGCGGCGACAGCGGACAAGGGTACGACCATCATCCCCGTCGAGATCACCGTTTACGAAGATAAGTCCTTTGACTTTGTGACGAAGACTCCACCGGCCGCCGTGCTCATCAAGGAGGCGCTTGGTCTGGAGTCTGGCTCCGGCGAGCCACATCTCACCAAGGTCGGCACGCTGAGCAAAGATCAGTTGCGTCAGATCGCCGAGACCAAACTTCCCGACCTCAATGCCAACGATGTTGAGGCTGCCATGAAGGTCATTCAGGGGACTGCCCGCTCAATGGGTGTGCGTGTTGAGGGGATCTCCGACACGGGCGTCTACAACAAGAGCAAGAAGAAGGACAACCTTGAGGTGACCCAGCTCAGCAACGCCGGCGCCGAGATCGCGTCCGAGTCTGAGAGCGAGAGTTAATTCTGAGACCTTCGGTACGACAACACTACTGTGTGGAAGGGTCGGCATGACCCTGTGACCACGAACCTTATTGCAAAGGAGAGCATCATGCCAAAGCTGACAAAGAATAAGAAGTTTCAGCAGGAGAAGATCGAAGCAGAAAAGCTGTATGCACCTCTGGCAGCCGTACGGCTGGCCCAGGAGGTAAAGACCGCAAAGTTTGACGAGACGGTTGAGTGTCATCTGCGTCTCGGTATCGACACCCGTCAGGCCGACCAGCAGGTGCGCGGCTCCATCTCGCTGCCGCATGGCATCGGCAAAGCCGTACGTGTCGCCGTCTTCGCCGAAGGGGAGAAGGCGCGTGAGGCCGAAGCGGCTGGCGCCGACATCGTCGGCTCCGATGATCTGATCGCCGAGATTCAGGGAGGCACCATCAACTTCGATGCCACCGTCGCCACCCCTGACCAGATGGCGAAAGTTGGTCGTCTGGGCAAGATACTCGGTACGCGTGGCCTGATGCCCAACCCCAAACTCGGCACGGTGACCAACGATGTCGCAAAGATCGTCGGCGAACTCAAGGCCGGTCGCGTGGAGTATCGCGCCGACCGCTATGGCATCTGCCACGTGCCCATTGGCAAGGCCAGCTTTGAGGATCGTGCCCTTGTGGAGAACTACGCGACGCTACTGGAAGAGATCATCCGCGTCAAGCCGGCAGCTGCCAAGGGTCGCTACCTCAAGTCGATCACTCTCGCAACGACGATGGGTCCCGGAATCTCGGTTGACCCCACGCGCACCCGTAACGTTACGGACGAGGACGAGGAATAGACAGGTCGCAGGTTTGTCCTGTGAACAGCGGGTCGAGAGTCGCAGGTTTGACCTCAGGCTCCAACATGTGGGACAATGCACGAGCTTTGACAACTTTATTGTACGTTCGCTACCGTAGACAGCCGGTGCTCGCGGGCCACCATCAAGATATCAAGATATCAAAGGTGTGGCTCAAAGAGCGTAATGGAGCACAGCGCTCCGCCCGCCGAGGTGGTCGTTAGCATAAGGCGATCTGTCTTTATCAACGATCCTCCCTACCTGGTAGCGAGGATCGTTTTGTCTGTAGGGCCCGGCACATCAAAGGAGGTGTATATGCCAAATCAGGAAAAAGTTCAACTGGTCGAGAAGATCAAGGCCGATCTGGAAGCAGCTGATGCAATCTGGGTCGTGGATTACCGCGGCCTGACCGTCAAAGATGCCGAAGCGCTCCGCACGCAGATTCGCGCGCAGGGAGCTGTGTTGAAGGTCTACAAGAACTCGTTTACAGAGCGGGCGCTTGCCGACCTCGGGTATCCGGCGCTTGGTGAGGTGCTCGAAGGTCCGTCTGCTTTCGTCTTTGCTACGGGCGATCCGGTTGCCTCTGCCAAGGCCATCAAGTCCTACGCTAAGTCGAATCCGAACCTTGAGATCAAAGGCGGTCTGCTCGACAAGGCCGTGCTTACCGCAGCGCAGGTCAAAACGCTTGCCGACATGCCGTCGCGCGAGGAGCTCATCGCTCAGGTTCTCGGTATGTTGTCCGGTCCTCTCTCGGCGGTCGTCTCTGCGCTTGACGCGCCTACGACGATTGTGCGTAGTTTGGAAGCGATTGAAGCGAAAGCCGCGTAGGACGGCGTGCACGTGTGTGCGTACGACCCACAATTGTAAAGACACTCCCCTTGGGGAGACTAAACGAAAGGATGAATGAACATGGCTGATGTAAAGAAACTGGCTGAGGAGCTTGTAAAGCTCACGGTGCTCGAAGTCAATGAGCTCAAGGATGTTCTGAAGGAAGAGTATGGCATCGAAGCCGCTGCCGCTGCGGTTGCCGTCGCTGCCGCTCCCGCCGCTGCCGCCGAAGAGGCCGAGGAGAAGACCAGCTTCGACGTGGTGCTCGATGGTTTTGGCGACCAGAAGATCGCCGTCATCAAGGTCGTTCGCGAGCTCACCGGTCTTGGCCTGAAGGAAGCCAAAGATGCGGTCGAGAGCGCCCCGGGTGCCATTCTTGAGGGCGTGGACAAGGCAAAGGCGGACGAAGCCGCGCAGAAGCTCAAGGACGCCGGCGCCGCTGTTTCTATCAAGTAGTTGTGCCCCGACAAACCGGGTTTGCCTGCAAGCCCGGTGCTTGGGCAGGGCACTGCAACACGACAACCCCAGTCTCATCTGAGGCATCTGGGGTTGTCGCTGTCTCGCTCAACTGCCACCCGGCTCAACCCGACTCCACCCGGACGCTCCGCTTGGGCGCTCCACCCGGCCCCACCCGGGCGCTCCACCTGGCCCCACCCGGCCCACCGGCCCACCCAGCGATCGTCGTCGCCCATTTTCAGATTTCTCTTGACTCCCCCAAAAGATGAATATATAGTGTAAGGTTGCGACTATTGACGGCTCATTCTTCTTTCAAGGGAGGAATTATCTTGCGACGCGGCATCGTTTCTACCCCTGCAAGCCTGTATCGAGAGCGCAAAAGTTTCGCAAAAATCCCCGAGGTAATGGACGTACCGAACCTGATCGCGATCCAGATCGATTCCTTCGATTGGTTCAAGACCAACGGGCTTGCTGAGGCTTTTCGCGATATCTCTCCAATCGAAAACGCGGCCAAGAATCTCCAGGTGGAGTTTGGCTCACACGAATTCGGAGACCCGAAGTTTACCGTAGACGAATGTAAGGCCAAGGACATCTCCTATCAGGCCCCGCTGTTCGTCGAGGTGCGCTTCGTCAACAAGGACACTGGCGAGATCAAGGAGCAGGAGGTGTTCATGGGCGATTTTCCACTCATGACTCCGCGTGGCACCTTTGTCATCAACGGTACGGAACGCGTCGTCGTCAGTCAGCTCGTGCGTTCCCCCGGTGTCTATTTTTCCGCCGAACAGGATAAAACCTCGGACAAGCTGATCTACAGCGCGAAGGTCATCCCCTCGCGCGGCGCCTGGTTGGAGTTTGAGACCGACCGCCGCGACGTTCTCTCCGTTCGCGTCGATCGCAAGCGCAAACAACCGGCCACCCTGCTGCTGCGCGCTCTGGGCATCACGAGCAATCACGAGGACATCATCGAGCTTCTCGGTGACACCGAGCTCATCACCAAGACTCTGGAGAAGGATCAGACCATCACGCGCGACGAGGCTCTCATCGAGCTCTACAAGCGTCTGCGCCCAGGGGAGCCACCAACGGCGGATGCCGCCCGCGCCCTGCTCGAAGGACTGTTCTTCAACCCGCAGCGCTACGATCTTGCCAAGGTGGGTCGCTACAAGATCAACAAGAAGCTGGCCATCGACGCGCCAGGCGAACAGAGTACGCTGACACACGAGGACATCGTGCAGACGATGCGCTACCTCGTTGCGCTGCACGACGGCGATGAGGGCAAGCAGACCGACGACATCGACCACTTTGGCAACCGCCGCATTCGCACGGTCGGCGAGCTGATACAGAACCAGTTCCGGATTGGCCTGTCGCGTATGGAGCGTGTCGTGCGCGAGCGCATGAGCACGCAGGAGGTTGAGGAGATCACCCCGCAGTCGCTCATCAACATCCGCCCGATCGTCGCAGCCATCAAAGAATTCTTTGGCTCCTCACAGCTCTCTCAGTTCATGGATCAAACCAACCTCGCGACGGGGATCACCCACAAGCGCCGTCTTTCGGCACTCGGGCCGGGCGGTTTGAGCCGCGAGCGTGCGGGCTTTGAGGTTCGCGACGTGCACACGAGTCACTATGGCCGCATGTGTCCGATTGAGACACCAGAGGGCCCGAACATCGGCCTGATCGGCACCCTCGCCACCTACGCGCGGGTCAACCCCTATGGTTTTATCGAGACCCCGTATCGCAAGGTCATCGACGGCAAGGTCACGGATGAGATCGACTACCTGACCGCCGACGAAGAGGAGAACTACGTCATCGCGCAGGCCAACGAGCTCTTTGATCAGGAGAGTCGCAGGTTTGGCGTCAAGGACGCCAAGGGGAGGTTCGTTGCCGCCAAGAAGGTCTTGTGTCGCGTGAAGGATGCGCATGGCGTCTTCGGTGAGCCGGACGAGGTTGATCCCAAGAAGGTTCAGTACATGGACGTCTCTCCCCGCCAGATGGTCTCGGTTGCCACCGCGCTCATTCCCTTCCTTGAGCATGACGACGCCAACCGTGCGCTCATGGGCTCCAACATGCAGCGTCAGGCGGTACCCCTGCTCAAACCCTCCGCCCCACTTGTGGGTACGGGCATGGAGCACCGCTGCGCCGTCGACTCCGGTGAGATCGTACTCGCCCATCGCGCTGGCGTGGTGGAGTACGTGCAGACCGACCGCATTGTCGTGCGCGCCAAAGACGGTGCCACCGACACCTATGAGCTGCCAAAGTTCCAACGCTCAAACCAGAGCGGCTGCCTGAACCATAAGCCGCTGGTGCGCGTGGGTCAGGAGGTCTTTGAGGGCGACGTGCTCGCCGATGGCCCCGCGACCGAGTTCGGTGAACTGAGTCTCGGCCAAAACCTCCTCGTGGCGTACATGCCCTGGGAAGGCTATAACTACGAAGACGCGATCATTCTCTCGGAGCGTATTGTTTCCGACGACCTGCTCACATCCATCCATATCTCGCAGTATGAGATCGACGCCCGCGAAACCAAGCTCGGTCCGGAGGAGATCACACGCGAGATACCCAACATCTCAGACGACATGGTCGGCAACCTCGATGTGGATGGCATCATTCGCATCGGTGCCGAGGTCGTTCCCGGCGACGTACTTGTCGGCAAGGTCACTCCGAAAGGCGAAACCGAGCTGACCGCCGAGGAGCGTCTGCTGCGTGCCATCTTTGGCGAGAAGGCGCGTGAGGTTCGCGACACCTCGCTGAAGGTGCCGCATGGCTCGGGTGGGCGCATCATCGGTATTTCGCGTTTCTCGCGCGACAATGGCGACGAGCTCAGCCCCGGCGTCAACGAACTGGTACGAGTCTTTGTTGCTCAGAAGCGCAAGGTTCAGCAGGGCGACAAGCTGGCCGGACGCCACGGCAACAAGGGCGTCATCAGTCGCATTCTGCCGATCGAAGACATGCCCTATCTGGCTGACGGTACACCCATCGACATCATCCTCAACCCGCTTGGTGTCCCTTCGCGTATGAACATCGGCCAGCTGCTTGAGACACACCTCGGTTGGGCGGCGCATTTTGGCTGGAGCGACGAGGAGAGCGCTCAGTCGGTTGCTGGCCCGATGCATGTTGCCACGCCGGTCTTTGACGGCGCAACCGAGACCGAGATATCAGCGGCTATCGACAAGGCCAACACGAACCTGAAAAAGCGCACACACGAGCAATTGGGCAAGCTGGCACGTGATGAGTTCATCCCCCAGCTGACGCTGGAGGGCAAAACCTGGCTCTACGACGGACGCACGGGCGAGAAGTTCCGCGAGCCGATCACCGTTGGCTGGAACTATATCCTCAAGCTCAGCCACCTCGTTGACGACAAGATCCACGCCCGCTCTACCGGCCCCTACAGCCTCATCACCCAGCAGCCGCTCGGTGGCAAGGCGCAGTTTGGCGGCCAGCGTTTTGGTGAGATGGAGGTCTGGGCTCTGTATGCCTATGGGGCCTCTCACGTGCTGCAGGAGATACTGACCATCAAGTCAGACGATACCGCCGGACGCGTGAAAGCCTATGAGCAGATCGTCAAGGGCGAAAACATCCCTGCCGCCGAGGTGCCTGAGAGCTTCAAGGTATTGGTCAAGGAAATGAAGTCTCTGTGTCTGGATGTCGAGCTGATCGGTGAGGCACACGAGGAGGAATTGGATGATAAGGCGATACCCGAACCCGAAAATCTGGCCGCAGCCATGATGATGAACGACTTTGGCGAATCAAGCGATGAAGATGCCCTCGATCTGATCGCCTCTGGTCTGGAAGGCCTCGATTTTGGTGATGCTGACGATAGCGATATCCCGAGTCTGGTAGATGGCATCGAGGAAGACGAGCTTGCGGATGAGCTCGCGACCGACGCCGCAGCCAGCGCCGCGACCGCGACCGACGCCGCAGCCAGCGCCGCAGCCAGCGCCACGACCGCGACCGACGCCGCAGCCAACGAGGCGGACGCCATCGCGCCTGAGGACATAACAACACCTACGAGCGATGAAGGGGAGGGTGAGTGAGCATGACGACCGAATTCGACGTCAACAACTTCGATCAGCTCCGCATCGGCCTTGCAAGCGCCGAGCGCATCCGTTCCTGGTC
>JAIRXA010000199.1 GCA_031268525.1 Coriobacteriales bacterium
ACGATGCCCGGTTCGGTCCACAGGGCAAGTTCCAGCGAGCCGCTTCGCTCGCTGTGACGCATCCCCACACGATAGATACCAAGGTCAGCGACACCCTGAGCATATCTGAGCGCTCCCCGCAGCGCCCGAGGTGCGGCCACAATGGCTTCATGGGCGAGCAGACAGCGCTCTGGCGTTGCAATGCGAGTCGAATCGGCACGGTAAAAACCGAGTGTAAAGCCCTGCTGGGGATCCCAAACAGCCCCCAGTTCCAGCTTGTTGCGGTACTTAAGCGGGCGCGGCGCGGGCATGCAGGATGCGACCAGGCGCTCGGTGCGAATGGCGGCAAAATGGGCGATCCGCTCCAAGGCGTCAAGAACCAAGGTTCGTTTTGTTGTGCATTGTGCCTCGTAGGCGATATGTTGCCAGCAACAACCACCGCAGGTTGCCACAAAGGGGCAGGAGGGCGCAACGCGTATCGGTGAAGGCTCGGTGAGCTCGACGATGTGGGCAACAGAGTAGTTGCCATGATCCTCATCAAAGGCCACCCGGACAAGATCGCCCGGTGCACTGTCGGCGACGAATACAACCTTTCCATCCTCGGCGTGACCCACGCCAAAGCCGTGATTGGTGAGCCGCTCAATCCGGAGGCACTGGGAGGCGGACAACGAGAGCTGATTGACAATTTCTTTCAAAAAAAATTGCTCCTAACCTCTATCAAATTGACTGAACATATGCAATACTTTACTTCTTCAAAACAGAGAGGCATCTGAGTGGCCTTGCTGTTGACGAGGAAGGGTATATTGGTTGCGAGCACAGCTGCAAAGTTGTGCTACGACGCCCCTCGCTTCCAATATGCCCTTCCTCGTTTTTATTTTCTCTGACCACAAAGCATCCCTGCCGGGCACCATTCAGCGACTTCCTACACCTTGTACATGAAAGTAAAGACATCCTCGCGTTGGAGCGTAATCTGCAAACCAAGTCGCTCGCCATCGAGGGCCAGACGTTCCTGCAGCTCATTAAAACCACAGGTATCCTCGTCCGCTGTGACCAGCATCGTCATCGAGAACATCTCGCCGAGGATGGTCTGCTTGATGTCGTCGATATTCGCGCCCGCCTCATAGAGCGTGGTCGCAATCGTCGCCACAATGCCCTGACGATCCTTTCCCAGCACACTGAGCACCGTCTTGGTCTTCATGTGCATCCTTTCGTTTCGTGTTCTCGTACTACCCGTACGTGCTGCCATCTCTGAGCCACGAACGAATCTTCGTGGAGAACGTCTTCACGAAGATGACTCGTCCTGCGAAGCGACTCATCGCAGGCTACTCCCTCCAAGCGCTTTATCCCCAGACAAAGTTCTCCACACCGGCACCGACCTCAAAGTGATACTTCACGATACCGAGATCCACCAGAGTGAACATGCCTTTGGGTGCCGTTGCCTGCACCGTAGCACCCTTCAGAGTGAACAGGAATTTCTGCTGATTGACTGCTGTGGGAGCCAACTGGGCTGCTCGCACGCCAGCGAGAAACCACTCGGGCGCAGGCTGCTCATTTGCCGAAGCAGACCCGGCGCCCTCAACGCGGCAGAGCTGCTCCAGAGCTTTACTCTTGTGGGGCCTGCCCTCCTCGGCAGGATTGCCCATAACCACCATCAGGCGCAGCTTCTCGCCCGGTCCAACGACAAGCGCCTTCTTCCTGGCTGGCGAGCCAAACCAACACGCGCCGATACCCAGCTGCCAAGCCCGCAGTACGACTTTCTCGCCGTAGTAACCGCATTTCTCATCTAAGGTGGCGTCGTCCGGGCCAATCAGGGCAAGGTAGTTACGGGCGTTTCGTGTCGTAGCCGAACCGATGAGTCCGGAGAAAGCCGTGGGCTCGTCCAACATCAACTGCATGTGCAGGCCACTCGTAGCATTGCACTCCGCAACCAGTGCGACGAGCTCGCTGGCTACCTCGACGACAATCGGTTCCTCGGTGAACCTGCGCACCGAGTGCCTGCTTTCGATGGCCTGTAACAGGTTTATGGTTTCCGGGCTTATGGTTTCCGAGCTCATAGTTTCCGGACTCATGGTTTCCGGGCTCATAGACCCCTCCTGACGTTTCATGGCTGGTCGATGTTCAACGGTACCTGACATTTCATGGCTGGTCGGTGCTCGATGATCATGGCTGGTCGGTGCCTGCCGACGGCGTCCCTTGGCATCCTACGCCTTCTCGACAGCGTAGTCCATGCGGTCGTTGAGGTCGATGCGTACCGTGTCGCCTTCGTGGATCGTACCCGCGACGATCTCATTCGCCAGCAGATCGACCACGTTGCGCTGAATAAGCCGCTTGAGAGGACGCGCCCCGAATACGGGGTCAAAACCGTCGATGGCCAACTGCTCGGCAGCTGCCGTGCCAACCTCAACCGTAATGCGGCGATCTGATAGACGCTTACGCACATCTGCCAATTGCAGCTCAACGATGGCATCGATGTTTGCCATATCAAGCGAATGAAATATGATGATATCGTCTATGCGATTGAGAAACTCTGGACGGAAGGTCGCCCGCAGCGCCTGATCGATGGCGCGTTCCAGTTTCTTCTGGTCGTCGATCTCAAGGTGCTCGGTTTTGGCGTTGGACTTCCTGGCAGCACCTCTGCCCGAGCCATGTCCGCCCGAACCGCCCGAGCCATACCCATCCAAGCCGCCCTCCATGCCCAGCTTCTCGGCAATATCGCCCATCATATCCTCGACCATGCCCTCAAAACCGCCTTCGGCATCCAGCGTGGCCGCCAGATCGCCTTTGTCGCCGCCCATGGTTGCCAGACCGCCGAGTTTGGCTGCACTCGAAGCCGCAGTGCCGCCACTCGTTCCACCAGCGCCGGCGGCGAAGGCTCGGGCGTTGAACTCGCGGATGAACTGCGAACCAACGTTGGAAGTCATGATGATGATCGCGTTGCGAAAGCTCACCACGCGACCCTGTCCATCGGTCAGGCGCCCATCGTCGAGTACCTGCAACAGGATATTGAAGACGTCCGGGTACGCCTTCTCAATCTCGTCGAGCAGAATGACGGAGTAGGGACGGCGGCGCACGGCTTCGGTCAGTTGGCCGCCCTCGTCGTAACCCACGTACCCGGGAGGCGCGCCGATCAGCCGCTGCACGCTGAACTTCTCCATGTATTCACTCATGTCGATGCGCACCATAGCGCGCTCATCGTCAAAGAGAAACTCCGCCAGCGACTTGGCCAGCTCAGTTTTGCCCACACCGGTTGGCCCGAGGAACAAAAAGGAGCCGATCGGTTTGTCGGGGTCGGCCAAACCGGCTCGCGAGCGACGGATAGCGCCCGAGACAGCGGCCACGGCCTCGTCCTGACCGATGACCCGCTTGTGCAACTCATCTTCCAGATGCACCAGTTTTTCCAGCTCGCCCTGCATCATCTTGGAGACCGGAATACCTGTCCAGGTGGCAACGACCGCGGCGATCTCTTCCTCGGTAACCTCTTCTTTGAGCAGACCGCCATTTTCCTGCTTGTCCTCCAGAGTCTTGGTTGCACGAGCAAGCGAGCTTTCTAGCTCGGGGATCGTACCATAACGCAACTCGCTGGCGCGTTGCAGATCGTTCTCGCGCGTGGCGCGGTCGTAGTCGATCTGTGCCTGTTCAAGGCTGGCCTTCAGGGTCTGGACCTGAGTGATGGCGTCCTTTTCGTTAGACCATTCGGCCTTCATGGCATCCAGACGATTCTGCACCTCGGCCATATCGTGACGCAGAGTCTTCAGGCGCTCGACGGAAGCAGTGTCGCTTTCCTTGAGCAGGGCCTGCTCCTCGATCTGCATCTGGATCAGCTGGCGATCGACCGTGTCGATTTCCTCCGGCATCGAGTCGATCTCGATGCGCAGGCGACTGGCGGCCTCATCCATCAGGTCGATAGCCTTATCGGGGAGGAAGCGATCGGCTATGTAGCGATTGGAGAGCTCGGCGGCCGCGACGATGGCAGCGTCGGTGACGCGCACGCCGTGGTGAATCTCGTATTTTTCCTTCAGTCCGCGCAGGATGGAGATGGTGTCTTCAACGCTCGGCTCGCCCACATAGACGGGCTGGAAACGTCGCTCCAAGGCGGCATCCTTCTCGACATATTTGCGGTACTCGTCAAGCGTGGTTGC
>JAIRXA010000023.1 GCA_031268525.1 Coriobacteriales bacterium
TGCAAACGACCCTGCATGCAGGCAACCCGTCGCCCAGCCAACGTGCCAAAGAGCAGGCGACCTGGATGCCCCGGCGCACCACTGGTCTTGAAGTGGGGGATATCCGCATAGTCATATGCCACATCGAGGTCGATGAGTGAAGCCAGTTCGCCAAGGCCAGAGCCTAAGACAAGCGCGATCTCGGGAGGATCAGACAGGTAGTGAGGCGAGGATTGGATGTACGTAACAGCCTGATTGATACGGTCTGCAAGTGTCATGAGATGTCCTTTCTGCTTTCATTCGCCCGAGCCTCCACCGGAACCGCATTGGTGGACCTGCGAGCAAAGGTGCGACAGCTTGCTCGGAGATTGCCGATCATGCCCATAATGACACGGCAAGGGATGCCTTCGTCTGCTATTATCTCAGTAACGCCTAGTATAGCAATCATGACGCATCCCGTATCAGCGACATTTCACCTAACAGGCAACAGACAAAGATATCAAGCAACACCAGGAAGGATAACACCATGTGGGCGATCTGCAACCCCAAAGCTGATGACGATCTCAAAGCCTGCGCGGCGCTCGGCAAGACGCTAAGCCGCCTGTCGCAGCCAACGATACTCACGATTCTGGCAGCATCCGAGGAGGCCCTACACGGGTATGTCATCGTACAACGCGCAGCGTTCTCACCGATGTTCGGTGGTAGCAAGCCCGATGCAACCGGCGTTTATCGCACCCTTCGTCAGATGGAGGAGAACGGTCTGGTAACTTCACAGTGGGAGACCCCGCAGGCGGGTCCTGCCAAGCGTGCCTTCTCGCTCACCGACGAAGGCCGTGAGGCGCTACGACGCTGGATAGATTTACTAGCTTGTTATACTGCTACTATTAGTGAGTTACGCGAAGAGGCTGCCGCCGCTCTTGGCATCGCGACACCACCCACGCCTGTCTGCGGCGGACACTAAAGGCACTGCCCCGCCAGAAGGCGAGGCATGGTGGATAAGAGATAAGAGAATATTTACCTTTAGAGTACTCTTTGCTGATACGTTTCTACTCAGCGTTTTTTCAACAGCGAGAACTATACCCACTGACCTCTTTACTGGGAAGTCCCCATTCATCCCGATAAAACGCAGCTTGACAAATCTATTTATGAAGGCACACCTCATACTTTGCTCTGCTTATGGGGAGGCACACCTCGTACTTTGCTTGGTCTAAGAGGTGGTCTTCTCAACTTTGTAGCCGTCGTCGATTGTCCACATCGCTGTGTAGGAGCCGTTGTAATAGGTAAAGCTCTGAAGTTGGCCTGTAAACTCGCCGTAGGTAATGTTATCGATAAAACTCCTCTTTGGCGGTCCCGCTGACGCAGTAAGCGCGAGGTTGCCGTTGCCAACTAAGATGTTGAGTTCGCCGACGAGCCTGGGATTAGAACCTGTCGATAATGGCATATAATTTGGGAAACATATTCGATAGAGAACCCCTAATGTCGTACGTATTATTACTAGATGGATTACTACCCGGCAAAGTGCCACCATTGGCAACCACCTCGGTGCCGATGGTCTGTAAGGCCGTGCGGTAGGTACCCGCCTCGGCAATGACAGTACGTTGGTTTGCTTTTTCGATGTAACCGGTCAGGGCTGGCACGATGAGGGCGGCCATAATCCCTAAGATGACGAGGACGACGATGGCCTCAATTAAGGTAAAGCCTTTCTTGTCTGAGAGCTTAAGGGCTTTCTCGTCTAAAAGCGAGAGCTGAGAGTTTTCTTGGCTGAGAGCCCCCCCCCCCGAGGATTTTCGATCAATTCTTTCATAATGTGGTTCCCCCTTACCTTTGACTCGGTTTTCATTCCGAGTGCTCTTTGCTGATACGTTGTCGCTCAACACTTATCACCAGCGAGAACTATACCCACTGACCTCTTTACTGGGAAGTCCCCATTCATCCCGATGAAACGCAGCTTGACAAATCTATAAAAACACACCCATAAACCTTCCTAAGCTTAACAAATCGGTTCTCCTTCTATCTCTTTCATGCGCTAAAATAGGACCATCCCAGACACCGAGCTGAGATCAACCACGAGATAGGAGGACTTCGTGTATACGTTTCGCGAAACGACGCCACGCATCCTGCAGTTGCGCCAGCAAGTCCGCAACCGTGTACTGGTCTTAGATGCCGAGCGTTCTAACATCATTACCGCGGCCTATCAGAAGTACGAAAACGTCGTCCCCATTATCAAGAAACCGCTGGCGCTCTATGAGCTCTGCGCACAGATGACCGTGCTCATCGGTGACGATGAGTTGATCGTCGGCAACAAGGGGCCACATATCTTTGCCAGTCCTGGTTACCCGGAATGGGGTATCACTGACTGGGTTCTCGAACCGATCAGCGCGGGCGAGTGGGAACTCGCGGACGACGGCAGGTATCACAATCCACCCGATGAGGAGGTACGCCAGATCATCGCACCACAAGATGTGGAGGATCTTAAGCGTGTTGTTCCCTACTGGGCTAATCACCGCATCGGGGGAGCTGCCGATGCCTGGAAACCCGACGGTTATGAAGAGCTTGAGCGCTTGAGCGTCTCCAGCTATGTGGCGGGCGGCATGGGATTACTTCAGCTTCCGACAGGACATCTGGTAGCAGGATATAAAAAAATTATCAATAGAGGATATCAAGCTATTAGAGATGAAGCTCAGCAATGGATTGATGAGCACTACGGCAATCTGATGGGCGAAGATATCGACCGTTATATGTTCTACAAATCGGCGGTCATCAGCTGTGACGCCGCGATTTTATTGATCGGCCGGTATGCCATCGCCTGCGCCGAGCAGGCCGCAGCCTGTACCGACCCGGCCCGACGCAGCGAGCTCGAACGGATGGCCGCGCAGATGGAGCACCTCGCCACTCAGCCCGCGCGCACCTTCTGGGAGGCTTTGCAGGCTACGATGTTCTATCAGGTCTTCATCAACATCGATGTCAACATCCCCTCCCCTGCACTCGGGCGTATCGACCAGTACACCTGGCCCTACCTCAAGCGTGATCTGGAAGCCGGAACCATCACGCTTGATGAGGCTCAGGAGCTGATCGACGCCTTCTTCCTCAAGGCAAACTGCTTCTATGGCGCAGGCCCCGGCAAGTTGGTGGACACTACCGGCATTGGCAATACCTACCAACACACCACCATAGGCGGCGTCGACCCGCTCACTGGCGAGGACGCCACGAACCCTGTGACTTTCATGGTCCTGGAGGCTGTCGGGCGCCTGAAGCTCCACGACCCCACGATCTCCTTGCGCACCAACGCCAACACCCCCGACGACCTGTGGGATTGCGCTATTCAGACCTCGCGTCTGGTCGGCGGGCTGCCGCTGTACCAAAACGACGAGATCATCATCCCGGCATTGATGGCAGAGCGCGGGTTCTCGCTCAAAGACGCCCGCGACTACGGCATTATCGGCTGTCAGGAAATCGTTGGTTGTGGCAATGACTTTCCCGCGCCCAATGGTTTGTTCCCGCCGCACGCTTCGGTGCACTGGGGCAAGATATTCGACATGGCAATTAACAACGGAATCAACCCACTCAACGACGAACAGGCATCTATCCAGACGGGCTACCTGTATGAGATGGAGAACATCGAGCAGGTACGCGAAGCCGTAGCCCGTGTGGGACGGCATGTCATGCGGCTCTTCTTGACAGTCAACAACTACGCCGACTATATCGGTCGCTACACTACTACCGAGGCACCGTTGTCGATCTCGATGGAAGGCTGCATGGAGCGTGGTATCGACGTAGCGCATGGCGGCTGCACCTACAACGGTTGGGGTGGCACGGCCACCGGTCTGGCGACTCTGGCAGACAGTCTCGCTACGATTAAATATATGGTCTTTGATAAACAGTTGGTGAGCGCACAAGAGCTCTACGATGCCACAATGGCTAACTGGGAGGGCTACGAAGAGCTGCGTCAGCGTATCCTCAATGAAGTGCCGCACTATGGCAATGCCGATCCCTATGTAGATGAGGAGCTGCGCTGGTGTGTAGATCTCTACTACCAGATATGCCAGGAGTGCACCAACACCCGGGGTGGGCGGTACACTTCCGGACTCTATGGCGCCTCGGACCACGTACGTCAGGGCTTTGACACCTTGGCTACGCCGGATGGACGACGTCTGGGCGAGCCAATCGCCGACGCAATGTCGCCAGCCCAAAGTCGCGACACGAAGGGACCAACCGCCGTCTTTCGGTCCACCTGCTCCTTTGACCATCACCACTACATGGGCGGCATCGCGGTCAACCTGCGTATGCATCCCACCACTTTGCAAAGCGCGGAGGGCGCGGCCAAACTCCGTGACCTGACAAAGACCTACTTCGAGGAAGGTGGCATGGAAGTTCAGTACAATATCGTAGACACCGACACTCTGCGAGCTGCCCAGAAAAGCCCTACCGATTACCGTGACCTCGTTGTGCGCATCGCGGGTTACTCCGCCTACTTCGTGGAGCTGGGCAAGAGTCTGCAGGATGACATCATTGCACGAAATGAGAATACGCTTTAGAGAGCGGCTCGTATGACAATGGATACCAGGGAGCTTCAGGAAGCCTTCGCTAAGCTGAACGACAAACAGCGCCAAGCGGTCGAAACCCTCGATGGCCCGGTGATGGTCGTCGCGGGCCCCGGCACCGGCAAGACTCAGCTCCTCAGTCTACGCGCCGCAAACATCTTGCGACAACGCGATGTTGGCCCCGATAAACTGCTCTGCCTGACCTTCACCGACGCCGGGGCCGAAGCCATGACCCGTCGACTGGTAAGCTTTCTGGGCCGCGAGGCCTATGGTATCACCGTCGCAACCTTTCACAGCTTCGCTAGCTCACTGCGCTCGGACTATCCGCAGTACTTCCGGCGCAGCGCTCAGGCCGTCCCGATCACCAATCTGCAGCGCTCACGACTGGTTGACCAACTGCTTTGCCAGCTGCCCATCGACGATGCACTCTACCGTTGGACGAACAGCAGCCAGGCGCACCCCCACCTCAAGGCCCTGCTCGGTTTCATTCAGACCTTCAAGCGCTCGGGTTTGAGCCCTGAGCAGTTTCGAGCGATTATCGCCCAGAACCTCGATTTCATGGATTTTGTGTCGGACAGGACCGATGCGCTCGCGCTCATGGCCACTCCCCTGACCGGATCGGCGGCTGCAAAAATTCATCTTGTGGAGCGACTTGAGCAGGCGGTTGCCACCCTACCCGCCACCGGGTCTGCCACCCTGCCCGCCGCAGTGCGGCAACCATTGCCCAGCACGCCGGGGATCTACCGTCCCTATCGGGATTATCTCGTGGCAGCTTTTGCCGAAACCGAACTCATCGACGGCGAAACGGGCAAAACGACAGGCTTACAAGAGCTCAGAAAGCGACTGTTTGTCAAGACCGACGATGGGCGCTTGGACTTCAAGGATCGCGCTGTCTGCCATACGGCACTCTCTGCGATAAAGCTCTATGAACGCTATCAGAATTACCTGCTTGAGCACGATCAGTATGATTTTGACGATATGATCCTTGGCGCCACGCTTGCCATCGAGAGCTCTCCCGCACTTCAAGCCACCCTTCAAGATCGCTATCACTATATTCAAGTTGATGAATATCAAGATACCAATGGATCGCAGATGCGACTGGTCGAATTGCTCACCGAAGGACAAGAGGCCCCCAACATTCTGGTTGTCGGTGATGACGATCAGGCAATCATGCGTTTTCAGGGCGCAAGCGTAGAGTATATCCATCAGTTTGAGCAGGCTTACAACGGGGTGAAGCGCGTGGTGCTTCTGACCAACTACCGCTCCACCGCTCCCCTGATCGAGCTTGGGCAGCAGCTTGCCCGTCAGATCGAGAAGCGCTCGGCAGCCAGCGCCACGGAGAAGAAATTGCAGGCCCCGCCTGACCGCATAGATCCGCCTCAAAGTTTCGTAGCTACCCACTATGCCAGCAAAGAGCTCCAGTACTTTGCCCTCGCGCGCGCTCTTCGCAGGCGCATTGACGATGGATTTCTCGATAACAGCACGCATCCCGGCGAGGAGATCGCGGTCATCTCACGTACCCATGAGCCCCTGCGTGCTTTGATTCCCTATCTCAAGCAGGCCGAGGTGGCCTTTAACTACAGCTACACCACGACAGTCTCCCAGATACCATCGCTTCAAACCCTGCTGGTGCTGCTGAACTTTGTCGCAAAGCAGGCGCGGGCACACCCTGCCTATGCCGACGCTCGTCTGCCCGAGTTGCTGGTTGCTCCGCAATTTGGGCTTTCTGCGCGCGACTATCTGGGGTTCTTCTTTGAGTTTGATCGCCGCCATCTGAGCGAGGGCTGGCTGTCGGCTCTGGGGGCAAGCAAGAATCCCCGGCTCCGCAAGCTGCACGCCTGGCTTCTAGAGCTCATCGAGATGGCACTGACCGGACCGGTACGCACGCTTATCCATAAGGCCGCAAAGCCCTGGTTTGCCTATTATCGAGAGCAGGCCGAGGATGATCCTTTGACGCTGGTAGAGTTCAACTATGGCGTAAAGGCGCTCCTTGATTTTGTGGAGGGCGAAGTGGGCGGCGCCGACCGCGGACTCAGCTCACCCGCACTGCGTCTGGCCGACATCACCGAGTGTTTTGCCGAGGCGGATCGTCTGGGTGTGGTGCTTGATGTCTCGCTACCGATCAAACGCGAGCGTGCGATCACCCTGACCAGCGCTCACAGCTCCAAGGGTTTGGAATACGATCTGGTCTATCTCATGGATGCCGATGACGGGAACTGGCACAGGAGCGGAAGCGGGACTCCCCTGCTGACCGGCAATATGCTGTTTGGCACCGACAAAGACGCCGATGACGCGCGCCGATTGCTGTTCGTCGCACTGACTCGGGCCCGGAGCGAATTGGAGCTTATCACGGGGCCGGGTGGTATCGTGCGCGAGTTGTTGGATCTGCCCGAGGGTATGCTCATCGAGCGTGAAGGCGAACTTACCGTAGAGGAAATCGCCCTGCAGGCCGAGCGATCATGGGAAGACAGCTATCGTCTGGACACGGCCGAACTGCAGGCTCTGGCTCGCCCCGATATCGAGAAGATGAAGATGTCGTCGTCCCGACTCAACCAGTTTGTCGACTACC
>JAIRXA010000043.1 GCA_031268525.1 Coriobacteriales bacterium
AACGCTCTTCCCGGCACTATGGTAGACCGCGTGACGACCGAAGGTCAGCGTGCGTCCACAGGCCGTACCGACGATGAGCTCGGGATAGTTGTTTGCAAAGAAGTTTCCACTCACGTCGCCGACGGCGTACAGACCCTCGATGATGTTCTTGTCCGTGTCGAGCACCTGCATATCAGGGGTGATGGTCAGGCCGTCGATGGTGGTCAGCAGTGCCCCGCCAAGCGTGACGCCATAGTAGGGTGGCGTATCGATGGCGGAAAGACGGAACGACTCCTTACCAAAGTCCTCATCGACCTGTTTTTCATTGAGCTCATTGTAACGCGCAACAGTCGTGACAAAGGCGTCGACGGGTATCTCCAATTTCTCAGCCAGCTCCTCAATGGTGTCAGCCTGCACAACGGCTCCGAGCTCTATCTCCTGAGCGAATGCCTTGGAGGGGTCGCCCTCGCCCAGGGCCAGCAGGATCATCGGTCCGATCTTCGAACAGCCAATCGTCGCAAAACGCATGACATCTTCTGCTGCGCTGGCGTCAAAGATCTGGATATAGGTACCGTTCTTGCGCGTGGCCGCCGCGTGGGTGATGAAGTCATAGGGAGTCGACTCATTGGCAAAACGCCGTCCATTGAGGTCGACCTTCAAGAAAGGCTGGCTTCCAAACACGAATTGCATGATCGGGCCGGGGAAGGCCCTCTCGTCGCCCTCGCCGACATAGCCCGCCGCCATGCCGGGCGGCACCGCGCCACGGTCAAAGATCATCGCCGTACCTTCGATGTCTTTGGAAGCGCCGACGTGCAGGGCGGCTTTCATGCCCGAACCGTCGTTTCCGGGGTTATAGCTGTTGGAGGTACAGCAGGCGGGAACAAGAGGGATCAGGGCATCGATCATCGTAGGATTGTTGGCATAACCGCCCGTTGCAAGAATGATGTTTCGGGCATTGATCTGCAGGTAGCTGCCATCGCTTCGCGAAAAGATACCACCGGTCACGGGGCCGTTGCCCTCGCGGATGAGCTTTTCCAGACGATGCTCGTAGTGGATGATGTTGCCAGCATCAAGGACGATCTGCTCCAAGGCGCCGTTGCGGCTGGGGCCTCCCATCGTGGTGGGGCCTCCCATCACGGGCATGCCTTGCTGTCCACCATAGATATGCTGTACCGGCGGAATGTACCAGTTACCCTCAGGGCCCAACACGGTATCGAAGTCGGCCACCGGGCCGAGCACCGTATCGAGCCAGTCAATCATTGCGGCACTTTCGTTGATCCAGACCTTGATGACATTCTGGTCGACTTTGTTTGAAGCATATTTTGAGAGCTCAAAAAGGATCTTCTGAGGATCGACCTCGAGCCCCGCCTCGCGGGTATAGTGGCTGTTGACGGCGCCGATCCACACGCGATCCTCCGTATAGGCGGGGTTCTTCTCGGCGAGTACAAAGTCGATGCCGAGCTCAACCGCGGTCGCCGCCGCCACCAGCCCGCCGTTGCCCGCGCCAACGATCAACAGATCGGTATCGACGGTCTCGGTGATCGAAGCCGGATCAATCTCAGGCGCGCTGCCAAGCCAACCCACGCCTTCAGACGCCGCTACCGGACTCCCGCCAGGGGTGATTTCTTCCGCAGACTTCGGAGCGCAGGCTCCCAATGTCCCCGTAGCCGCCAGGGCACCTGCGGCGCCAGCCCCCATCAGAAATGAACGCCGCGATAGTGTCCTTTCTGGAATATCCTCAAAGTCCCTCTGTGTGTCAAGCATGTCGTCCTCCTCATCCTGATTACCTGCTCGCTCTCTCATGCGAGAGCCTTACGCTCCAAGGTAGCAAGCCTGATAGATTCCAAGTTCACCCCAAAGCCCGTAAACCTTTCACCCCCTTGGGGTGAAATCGAGTGGTCGGAAGGCGGATTACCCACTTGCCGAACTCACGATCCCTGGCCTTCTGTTACGGTATGCAGACATACAGATGGAGAGACTCATGCATGCATCATCACGGCAGATGACGCCGCGGCCGCTCGTGGCGCCTCAGACAGTGCCGCTTTCGTCGAGCCAGGGTGGCGGATACCCCGTCCACTTCGCGCGCTGTGTGATGGCGATGACCTTGCTCAGTTTGGAGTTGCGGCTGGTCAACTACAGCTTGTTCCCCCTGTTTAACGACATCTTCCCCGCTGCGCGCGAGATATCAACCGTCTTTGGAATACTGTTGATGTTTCTGGCGGCTCTGGTTTCCCTCCGTGCGCCCTGGACTCTCGGCCTGCGGTTCCTGGCACCGCTCGCCATACTTCTGGTGGTGGCGGGTGAAGCTCTGGCGCTTCTGGGCGTCGCCCTCGATTCGTCTCTTCTGGTGCTGCTCGGACCCTGCCTGCGAGTCGTCGGTGACCTGTGGTTTTTCATGCTCGTCGGCCTGGCGCTCATCGGCATGAAGACAGAGCAGGGATTCTATTGCCTGATACTGGCTCTTCTGCTCGCCGCTCTGACAGAAAGTCTGCTGGCGTTTGCGCCAGCTGCCGTATCCATCGCCCTGATGTTCGTCTCGCCACTCCTCATCGTCTGGCTTGCAGGGGACATGGCACAGCCTTTCCTTGTGCAGGCTGCCAGCGCCCCTGCTCCAACCGAGCTCTCGATAACCGCGCCATCTTCCTTTTTGCCCCTGTGGCATAAACTGTTCATCATCATCCTCATCTTCTCAGCCGCACTTGGCTTTTCGCTCACCTTTCGTTCCGAAGCCAGCAACCCCCCACTCGTGTTGCTCTCGTTTGTGCCCATCGCCCTTATTGCCCTCGTCTCATTCGTCATGCGTCGACGCACCAATTTTGATGCCATTTTCACGGTCTGCACCCTGTTGGTGATTGCGGGTTACCTTGCCATTATCGTGACTCCACTGGGATTCATCTCCCCTCTCCTACCTCTGCCCAACACCTTGTTGGCGGCAGGTTCTGACTGCTTTACCCTGGTCTTTTATTCAGTCCTCATCTCCATCGGGCGCCGCAATCCTCTTGGCGCCGTACCTGCCCTCCTCCTTGGTCATGCCATAAGCTCCCTGGGCATCATCTTCGGTACCAGCATCGGGCATCTGAGCAACAGCGCAGCCCCCCTGGGCTCCCCCACCGAATCGCTGCCCGTTGTGGTGCTCGTTTTTCTCATCGTGGCGTTCTGCCTCATCGGCATCCGCGATTTCAGTTTTGAGCGCACCATTGAGGGCATCACGCCGGTCATGCCGATCATGCCCGGTACAGTACCTGATACGTTCACCACATCTGCACACGGGTCTGCTGATCACGATTTCCTTGAGATTTCATGCGAACATCTGGTACAACTCCACAGTCTCACACCTCGTGAGGCCGAAATACTCGAACTGTTGGCGCGCGGTCGCAATGGACGAGCCATCTGCGACAAACTCGTGCTGTCGCGTAACACGGTAAAAACCCACGTTCGCAATATCTACGCCAAGCTCGACGTACACTCGCAACAGGAGATCATCGACCTCGTCGAGTATTCCTGAGGGATTCCTGAATTCCTGAATTCCTGAATTCCTGAAGGCGCCCCTACCCATAACGCGTGAATACTGATAGAATAGCGGGTTGCGTCTCACAGGCGACTTCATGAACGTTCAGGACGCATCCCGACAACAACGGTTATCCGCCGATCAGGCGGCATGGCACAACGGTACGATGGAGGATACGACGATGGCAGTCCCCAAGCGAAAGACCGGTCGAGCGGTCACCCATGCGCGTCGCAGCGCCAACAGCAAGCTCAAAGAGGCTCCGCGCTCACTCTGCCCGCAGTGTGGAGCGGTCAAGATTCCGCACAATGTCTGCGGCAACTGTGGCTATTACAAGGGTCGCGAGGTCATCGTCACCGAGTAAGGTCTCGAGCCTTCTTCTATGATACAAAACGATACTATAATCACTATCGCGGTTGACGCCTTGGGCGGCGATGACGCTCCGCGGGTCGTGTTGGAAGGGGTCGAGCAGGCACTGGCCCTCGATTCCGCCCTGCACATCCTGCTCACCGGCCCCGCCGAGGTCGTCGAACCCTTCGCCGCGTCTAACACCCGCGTAGAGGCCGTGAGCACAAGCGAAGCCATTGCGATGGACGAGCATCCCGCTCAGGCCGTCCGCAGGAAGAAAGACTCCTCGATTGTCGTCGGCTGCAAACTCGTGAAAGAGGGCCGAGCGCAGGGGTTCTTCTCTGCTGGTTCAACCGGTGCCTGCATGGCCGCGGCAACGCTCTACATCGGTCGAATCAGGGGTGTGGCACGACCAGCCATCGTCTCGGTACTGCCCGCACCCGCAGGGCCTGTCGTGCTCACCGACATCGGTGCGAACGCTGACGTCAAGCCAGATTATCTCGTGCAATTCGCTCAGATGGCGGCCGTCTACGCCGAACGCATCTGTGGCATTGACGCCCCTCGTATCGGCCTGCTCAACATCGGGTCGGAAGACAGCAAGGGCAGTCAATTGGCGCAGGAGGCGCATCGACTGCTCGCCAAAAAACTCCCGGGCTTCAAGGGCAATGTCGAGGGAACCGACCTGTTTGGCGGCGACTTTGATGTCGTCGTCACCGACGGATTCACGGGCAATGTCGTACTCAAGACCATTGAGGGCACCGTCTCTACGCTGTTTGGACTGCTGAAGGAGGCCCTCACGGCCACAACCATCCGCAAACTGGGTGCCTCGCTGGTAATGAGTGGTCTGCGCGACCTGAAAAAGACCTTCAGTGCCGACGAGGTAGGCGGCGCTCCCCTGCTCGGCGTGGCTGGCAGCTGCATCATCGGACACGGCTCTTCTTCGGCCCATGCGATCGCCAGTGGCATCGCCGCGACCACTGCCTGCGTCCGCGCAGAGGTACCGCGGCAGATCGCGGAGTCGATCGACTGATGGGCAAGGACAGTACGGACAAGGTCGAGGACGCAGGCGCGGGTGTCGGTGCCGGAAATGCTGGAGCCGGAACCACGGACGCGAGCGCGGGCGAGGCCGCGAGCGCGGGCGAGGCCGCGAGCGTCAGTGCCGATCATCTCTGGCGAATCGAGCAGGCCGAGGTAATCCTCGCCTACCACTTCCAAAACCCTCAGCTGCTCATTCAGGCGCTTACCCACCCCTCCGCCGCCGAAGACAATCCGATCGAGAGCTCCTACGAACGCCTGGAATTCCTTGGCGATTCGCTTCTCGGCAGCTTCATTGCGCAGGCCATCTACGCCCGCTTCCCCGAACTCGACGAAGGTGGCCTGACTCGCATCAAGGTTTCACTCGTCGCTGGCTCGGCGCTCACTGCGCGTGCTCGTGAGATCGGCCTCGCAGACCTCATCATCTTCGGTTCATCGGAGCGCGGCACCGGTAAGCGTGGCCTCACCTCCGCATTGGAAAACGTCTTTGAAGCACTCGTCGCGGCGCTTGCCCTCGACGGCGGTGAGGAGGTTGCGCGGCGCTGGGTGCTTTCGGTGCTCGGAACGCATATCAGCAGAGATATCGCCACCGAGCCGGAGAACCCCAAGTCGGCTCTGCAGGAGATACTGCAGGTAAAACGCATCACACCAACCTATGAGCTGATCGAAGCGGTCGGTCCACCACACGCGCGGGAGTTTACCTGCAACGTGCTGTCAAACAACATGGTTATCGGCACGGGCTGCGGGCATTCCAAGAAAGAAGCCGAAGCAAATGCGGCTACGGCTGCGCTGGCCGCCCTGCGGAAGCGACACAAAACCCGGTAAAACTCAGATATACACCCGCAAACAGCTCGGTTTCCACTAGAATATGTACAGTATGGTCAGGCGAGTGGACGCGCCCATCTCAGGCGTGCTCCACAATTTGCCTCTTCACGCGAACAAGGGTCTGTCTCCATCGAACAAAAGGGGAACCGTGTACCTCAGATCACTCATCATCAAGGGCTTCAAGTCCTTCGCCGACCGGGCGACCATGAACTTTGAACCGGGTATCTCGGTCATCGTCGGGCCCAATGGCTCCGGCAAGTCAAACGTTTCGGAAGCCGTGCTCTGGGTGCTCGGCGAGATCAAGCCCTCCAACCTGCGCGTTCAGGCTATGGAGGAGCTCATCTTCTCTGGTTCGTCGGCGCGTCAACCGGTGGGTGTGGCAGAGGTCGAACTGATTTTAGACAACGCCGATGGCACGCTACCCATCGAGTTTGAGCAGGTCTCCATCACGCGCCGCATGTATCGCAATGGCGAGAGCGAGTATTTCATCAACGGCTCACCCTGCCGCCGTATGGATATCATCGATATTCTCTTCGACTCCGGTATTGGTCAGGGAGCCCACAGCATCATAGGCCAGGGCAACCTCACGGCGGTGCTGGAATCGCGACCCGAGGATCGCCGGGCATTGCTTGAGGAGGCCGCAGGTATCCTCAAGCACAAGAAGCGCAAGGAGAAGGCTTCGCGTAAATTGGCGGCAATGGACGCGTCGTTGGAGCGAGTCAACGACCTGATCCGCATCCTTGAATCCCAGTTGCGGCCTCTGGAACGTCAGGCTGCGCGCGCCCAACAGTACGCGACCGTCTCCGATGAGCTCAAGGGTCTCGATCTGGCGCTGGCCGTCGATGACTTACGCAGCCTGCAACTGGAATGGAACAGGATTGGTCATTCTGAACGCGAGATCGACGCCGAGGCTGAGCTTGCACACTTCCGTCTCAATGAACGCGAAGCCGAGCTCGCCAAGCGTCAGCTGGCTCTGGAGGAGAAGGGCTTGTTTGCCGGCGACCTCAACGAGCAGCGAATACGCTGCCAGTCGATCATCCAACGCCTCGATGCTGGCATGCTCGTATTGGAGGAAAAGGGCCGTCACATGGTCTCGCGACTCTCCGACCTGCGCGCCAGTATCCACAATTCGGCAAGCCGCCTGAAGACGGCACGCACGGAGTTCGATGAGATCAGCGAGCGGCTTTCTGAGGGCGAGGGCAAGCTGGAGGCGCTGTACGGTGAGTTCAACAGTTTGACGCGCGAATCGGAGACGGCGCTCAAGGCACGGCGGCAGGCCGAGGAGGAGCACACACGGCTGTCGGCGGCGGTGCGAAACAACCAGACCGCACTGGATTCGGCGCGCGTGGCGCTGGCCAAAGCCGAAGAATCTCTGGGCTCGCTGGATGTTGAGGAGGGACTGCTCAACGATAACCTCGCACAGCTGGAACAGGAGTTCGTCGGCGCTCAGGGCGTGTTGGCTGAACGACGTGGCAAGCTGGCATCTCTGGAGGCGACAATGCTCTCAGAGAGGGCTGGCTTAAGCGCGACCAAGGCAGAGATCGACAAACACGTACGCCTGACCGACGATCGCCGCGGCAAGCTGGATGCGCAACGCAAACTGCTGTCGGGAATTCAGGCCGAGATTCGCGCACTTGAGGAGGTCGACCGCGCCTTCGAAGCTGCCTCACCGGCCCTCAACTGGATCAAGGAGCACGAAACACAGTTCAAGGGTATCATCGGACCGGTTTCCTCGGCACTGCGCATACGCTCAGGTGCTGCGCTACCCTTTGATATCACAACCGAGGAGGCCGAGGTTCTCATCGAGCGGCTGCTCGGTGCCGATCTGTTCGGCCTGTTCGTCGCCGACGCGACGGCCGCCAATCTGATCGCCGAAAAGCTGCTTGCCGACGGAGCGGGCGCCGGAGAGCTCTCGCTCATCCCCCTGGAGGGGACGCGTGCTCTGGAGGATCAGGCACTGCGCGGTGAGCGCCTGCTGGATTATCTCGACTATCCCGAGGGTCATCGCGCTGCGGTGGAGGCCCTGCTCGGCGATATTTATCTGGCCGAATCGATTGTCGAAGCGCAGAAATATCGCCTGCGCGACCGCGTGGGCGCGCGCTTCGTTACCCGCACGGGCGCCGTCGTGTGGCCGAACGGCAAGCTGACTCTTGGGATACAACTACACGATGTTGATAGTGTACTGGCCAGGCGGCGGAAACTGGATCTACTCACCGACGAGGTGGGCAAGGCGACCGCTCTGCTCTCCGACGCGGAGCTGGAGTTCTCGCAGTCCGAGGAGAACCTTGCCGCCGCGAAGGAGGAGGATTTTGAGATATCCCAGCGTCTGGCCAAGGTTTCGGGTGAGGTTGACGCGGCGCGGGAAGAGGCTGCCCGCCTGGAGGAGTCTCTGACCCAGCTGCTCTTTCGCCGTGAGGGTCTGGAGCACAAGTTGCGTGACCTGAGCTCCCGACGAGCGGCCGCCGGGCCACTCGCAGAGCAGTATGTCGAGCGCATCCTTGCCATGGAGAGCGATGCGGTGACGCTTGGCGAAGAACTCGCGACCGCTGGCGAGAGCCTTGCTCGCACGGGTGAGGAGCGCATGGGTGTCGGCGAGCGACTGGCGGATATCAAGGTACAGTTGGAGACAGCAAAGGGCTCCACCGGCTACCTCCGCAATCGCCACGACACACTCAAGACCGAGATCGCCGATCTGGAGACGATGCTGGAAGTCTCGCAGCAGACCCAGGCCTCACTCGATGTCATCCGTCAACGCATCGACCCGCTCTACCAACTTTACGAGCAGCTTCATGTCGGCGCCACCACCTGGGCCGAGAAACTGCGCGATCAGGCACAGTTTGAGCAGACCGACTCCAAAAACCTGCGTCAGGTCATCAATGAGGCATCCGGCGCCGTTGAGGAGGCGCGTGCTGAGATCGAGGGCATCAACGAGCGTCTGACCGAGCTGCGCATTGAGAAGGCGCGGCTCGGTAGCGAGGTCGATCACGCGGTCGCACGTATCACCGAAGAGAACGGTGCCATCCTGGAGGTTGCCCTGCAGATACCCGCACCCGAGGATCGACAGGCCGCCGCCGAGCGCGCCAATCGCCTGCGCAAGAAGCTCACGACGATGGGCGCGGTCAATCATGTCGCCGCCGAGGAATTCGCGGCGCTCAAGACCCGGCGCGACTACATGCTCGCGCAGATCGAGGATCTCAAAGAGGC
>JAIRXA010000081.1 GCA_031268525.1 Coriobacteriales bacterium
AAATTGACAACTTTCTCATGAGAAAGTTGTCAATTTTGCCCCGTCCCCTTTGGCACGTCGTCCCCTTTGGTACCTTCTGGCCCGTCCCCCCCTGATATGTACCAGCTTTTGTCAAGAGGACAATAGTGGGCGCGAAAACAAGAGGGAGACAAGGAAGACTGATTATATTGAGACAGCTCATTTGGAGTGGCTGTAAAAAGAGAAGCATGTGACAGTTGAGGACGGGATGGTAGTTGTGTGAGAGACAATATGAGGGGACGTTTCTGCTTATCTTGTGACCCTAATACTTCGACAGGAAGTCCAGTGGAGTCATAATCTCAGGGCGGTCTACTTTGACATCAAAGAAGTCCTTATCGCCTGTTATGAGTAAGTCGATCTGCGCCGTGATTGCCGCATGGAGAACGGGGTAGTCCTTGGCGTCACGTATATGGACGAGCGGCTTGTCGTCGCCAGCAGGTGCCTCAATCAGTGTGTGGGGATAATCCTCAAAGAACGTGGCGACGCTCGCCTCGGTTCCCGGTGAATTTCTCTGAGAGTATGCGCTTTGCCTCGTCTATGGCATACGTCGAAAGGCACAGTTCATGGTTGTCAGATACGTTCCTCAGTACCTCAATCATCTTGCTACTCTTAAAGACCATCGCCGAGATTATGATGTTGGTATCGACCATCACCCTCATTTGGAGTTGCCTTTGTTTCTGGTCCGGTATTCCTCCACCAACGCCATTACGTCGTCATCGGTCAGTATGCCCTGTCCAGCAGCCAGCGGTGCCAGCACGTTCTGGATCGCCTCCAGTGCGGCCTCCGGCGAGTTCTTCTTGATAACCACATCTTCGCCGCTATCGAAGAACAGAACTTTACTGCCCGTCTGCAAGCCCAGCTTGTGGCGGATGCCTGCCGGGATTGTGATTTGTCCCTTTGATGTTACCGTCGCGAGTTCCATGGGTACTCCTTACATGTATTACTAGCCTTACACGCATTGTACCACAGAACGAAGGCGTTTCTCTCTGTCTCATTTTGTCTGCATCTCAAGTTGTATTTTTCAGCCGAAACCTGAAATCTGGTGAGAGAAAGCCGGTAATGGACGATAATGGATAGGGTAGAGCTTGAGAAGCGGGGCCTGAAAGGCGGAACGTGCGTTCAGATCAGAAAGGGTGTTGGCGATGATGGACGAAGACAGGGTAAGGTGCGCGCTGATCTCGGTGACCGACAAGACGGGGATCGTTGAGTTCGCGCGTGCACTTCAGACGGAGTTCGGCGTCAGGATCGTCTCGACCGGCGGCACGGCGCGGGTCTTGGAGGAAGCCGGTATCGCGGTGCTTCCCATCGACGAACTTACGGGCTTTCCCGAGATGATGGACGGTCGCGTTAAGACGCTTCACCCGCGGGTGCATGGCGGGTTGCTCGCCCGCCGAGACAATCCTGCTCATCTCGCACAGGCCATCGAACAGGGTATTGACCTGATCGACATGGTGGTCGTGAACCTCTACGCCTTTGAGGCGACGGTTGCACGCGAAGGTGTGAGTTATGAGGAGGCCATCGAGAACATCGACATCGGAGGGCCTTCGATGTTACGGAGCGCTGCCAAGAATCACGCCTCGGTAGCCGTCCTCACCAGTCCGGCACACTACGACGTGATCCTTGAGGAGCTGCGGGCCAACGACGGCGCGACGACGCGAGCGACCCGCCAGAGACTTGCTCGGGAAGTCTATGAGCTCACGAGTGCCTACGACAACGCCATCTACCAGTGGCTGACCTTGGAGATCAATCGTGAACAGGGGTCCGAAGCGCCGCCCGTTTCGGCGCTCGGACAGGGCCCCGTGCCCGACGATCTGCGACTCTTCCTCACAAAAGCCGCCGATCTCCGCTATGGCGAGAACCCGCATCAAACAGCCGCGTTCTACCGTCCTGCGAGCGAAATCGGCGCGAGTGGCTGTCCCTTCCATCCCGTTGAGCCGAGCTTTCAGCTTGCGCGCGCCCGGCAGCTGCAGGGCAAGGCGCTGTCCTACAACAACTACCTCGACCTCGATGCCGCCTGGACAGCGGTACGTGAGTTCAGTGAGCCGACCTGCGTGATCGTCAAGCACCTCACCCCCTGTGGCCTTGCCAGCAATCCGGATATCGTAACGGCCTACCAGCATGCTCACGATGCCGATCCCGTGAGCGCCTTTGGCGGGGTGATGGCCTTTAACGTACCTGTTCCCGCCGCTCTTGTTGAGGCGGTCTACGCCAAGGGGCAGTTCATCGAGGCGATCATTGCGCCTGCCTATGACCCAATGGCAGTGCAGCTGCTTACCGAGAAACCAAACGCTCGGGTGTTGGAGACGGGTGGGATCAACCCGCCCGGGGGTGTCGACTACCGCAGCATCGAGGGCGGTCTGCTTGCCATGGCAAGCGATACGGTGGAGGAGAATTCTGCGGATTTTGTCGTACCGACGAGGCGTGAGCCGACCGAGGCTGAACGTGCCTCGCTGCTCTTTGCCTGGAGAGCGTGCAAGTCGGTGAAGTCAAACGCTATTGTTATAGCATCAGCGACCTTGGGAGCGGGCGCTGGCTTCGATGGCGGCTTTGCTCTCCTTGGCGCGGGGGCCGGTCAACCCAATCGCATGAACTCCGCTGAACTTGCGGTCAGGCAGGCTGGCGAGAAGGCTCAAGGCGCCGTTGCCGCGAGCGACGCCTTCATGCCCTTTGCGGACTCGCTTGAGGTGCTCGCCGCCGCGGGTGTGACCGCGATCATTCAGCCGGGCGGCTCCGTACGCGACGCGGAGGTTATCGCTGCGGCCGATGCTCTTGGTGTCGCGCTGCTGTTTACAGGGCATCGCCACTTTCGCCACTAGGGAAGCACCGATTTACTGGAATTCTTTTGCCTGAACGGTATGCTGATAGCCGAGGCGGGGCACTTCTCCGCGCATAAACCACACTTGCTGCAATCATGCAGATCCTGTTGGCAATGAGGGTCGATTTCCTCAGGGCAGGCGTCGATGCAGACCGAACAGTCTACGCCCTTCATTCTCAGGCATTGGGACGAATCGACCTTTGGTCGAAAAAGGCGGTTCGGCAGACTGAGCAACGACAACAGTGCTCCAAGAGGGCAGAACTTGACGCACCACTTGCGTAGAACCAGCAGCTCAAGGACTAAAAGTGCTGGATAGAGAAGCAACGCGAGGCCGACCTCGTTGGGGCCGAACAGTTGCCAGAGCAAGATGACGGTACCAAAGGTCAGACCGATGGGGCAGATCAGGCAGAAGACCGGGAACCCGAAGACCGCTGCCGAGAGCAAGGTGCCGCCCAATATCAGATGTCGGGAGTCCAGTTTTGTGCGTTGAGAAGCACAGCCCGAGCAATGCTTACAGGTCGGAGGAGTTTTGACGTCTGTGGGAATGTCTGCGGAGATGTCTGTGGGGTTTACCCGGATCTGGGCATTGACCTCTTTCCCGTTTTTGTGTTTCAGCAAAGCCTTCCAGGTCTTGACACGCAACAGACTGCGGAGCGGCACAACAGGGCAGAGCCAGGAGCAGAACGCCTTACCAAAGATGATGACGAACACGGCGGTAACTACCAAAACGATCAAAGCGCGGGGAAAAATCGTGCGACTGGCAACAAAACTCTCCAGCACGCCCAGAGGGCAAATGGCGGCTATCGCCTGCCAGCCAAATGATGAGAAGGTACCTGTTCCGGCATTCAGTACCAGACCAACGACAACGGCCAGGAAAGCGACGGCCAGGGTAATCCTCCTGAGGATGTTGATTTTCACGCTGGCCTGCCCTGTTCGTTTACATGGACATTGATACCGCGACGCGTATCGTTGTGATAGGTGCGGTAGCTGCTTGCAGGGCAGATATTCTCGCAGACCCCACAGCCATTGCATTTTTCGGGGATCACGACAGGTCGACGGAACTCGTCGACGGTGATTGCATCAAAGGGGCAGTAATCCACACATTTACGGCAGCCCCCGAGTTTTTCATAGGCAATGCAACGATCCGTGGCAAGTACAGCCTCGCCGATCCACTCGCTGGCCGGGTCAAAGGCTACGAGCGCGCCGACCGGGCAGTTTTCGATGCAGAGGTTGCAGAAGTCACAAAAGCCACTGCCCTCGGCCTCCAGCAATCCCAGGAGTGGAGTCTGAGCTTCGCGCAGACGCTTATAGCCTGAGGAGATATGTCCAAGGCGATAGTTGACTTTGGGCGTGCGGGCACTGATGATACCGTCTTCGAATTCGCAGGTTTTGATGGCATCGCGAGGACAGACGTTCTGGCACCGACCGCAGCGGATACAGGTGCCGATGAAATGCTGCTCATCCTGTCCGCCGGGAGGTCGCAGTGGCGTATCGCCGACAGCAACGCGTGCCACACCGCCGATGCCCAGCAACACGACGGCACCGGAAACCCCTGCAATCAGGCTACGCCTGGAGATCAGGGCGGCTTTTTGTTCAGGATCAGGATCTTTTTGGATTGACCCCGACGAGACTCCTGTCTCATTTCCCTTCATCGAGACCCTCACCAGAAATAATCTCGATGAGATCAGCTATCGTATCCAGGTCAAGTTCCAGGTAGCCCCTGGTGGCTTTTA
>JAIRXA010000161.1 GCA_031268525.1 Coriobacteriales bacterium
CCTCTGTCATACTCAGTCGAGCAGAAAGGCTGAGCCGCGCACTTCTGTGAAAGAACATGCCTGAGCAGGGCAGATCTGCATACAGGCGCTGCATCCGAGGCAGTAGAGCGGGTCGGCGAATATGCTCCGTTCAGGCTCCGCTGTACCTTCTGTCGCGGGTGTCGTCTCGCCTGCGGCCTCGCCTGTGTCTTCCGTCGCAGGTGTCGTCTCGTCTGTGGCTGCGGGCGCCGCCTCGCCTGCGGCCTTGGGTGCCGTCTCGTCTGTGCCTTCCTCCTTCACTTCAGATATGCTCTCGCTCTCTGAGGCTACTTTTGCGTCTATGAAGCGACGGGCACGAACAGGGCAGGCGTCGATACATTCGCCACAGCGTGTACAGAGTGTGTTGTCGGTTGTAGAAACCGTCAGCACCACGTCATCGGCGTGTTCGGAGTTGCGCCCCAGAGCCTCAATCAGGGCATAGCGCACCGGTGCGGCAATGGGTGTTCTGCCAGGGGTTTTGGGCGCTTTGTTGGCGGCCCACAGTCGCGTACGCTCAAAGGTCTGCTTGCGTGCTCGCTGGCGCTGCACCTCGTCGAGCGCCTTGTTGCCGACCTTGGTATTCTCGTCCCAAGAAGCCTTGAGTTCATCGACGAAGCCCGTGAACAATCCGCGTCGATCAACTTCATTGGCGCTCATCAGGTAATCCCGTACATTGGCGCGGTGCACCTGGGGTAGGCCTGAAGCCTCCATCACCAGACCGACCATCTCGCCAGTCCAGTGCTCGGCAATCTCAATCTCATGGCTGAATGTCTCCTCAACGGCGCCAAGGGCGTTTGCGGGGCAATGGTCGCATTGGCCGGGCGGGAGGTATACGAGCAGTTCGGTGAGTCGAGAGACTCCGATTTCGTTGAGCGCCGTAAACCATATCTCACGCCGTAGCATCGCCAGGCAGGGCACCTTGTAGAGATGCTCGGTCTTGACGGCCTCCTCGATGAGTGCCAGCTCCTGCTCGGCGTATTCGGGTGCGTCGGTTTCCTTCTCCAGACGCAGCAGTCCCAGAGTTCTCTCGCAGGTGATCGCGAGACGTTCGACGCGCAGGGTCGCCTGTAGAATCAGGCGATTGATCTGTTGGATCGTGCGCAGCGAACCAGCCAGTGCGCAGCTTGGGCAGGCGCTGATGCAGGCACCGCACTTGATGCAGTTCGTGTTGGGGTGTGGTCTGGCGCCCTGTAGGCCGACAAGTGCGTCGACCGGGCAAACCTGTAGGCAGATGTCGCAGGGCGTGGGCTTTTTGGCGCTGCGCAGGCATTGGCTCGCGAGCACCGTCAGCTGCCCGAGGCCGAAGTCATTGACGCCCGGATTGCAACGCTTGATGAGCTCAGGTGTAAGAACCGATTTTTCCATGGTGACAGTATACCGTAGGGAACGCACTTGCCGAGACGTGCCGAGAACCCGCTGCAGATTGCAGGTGCATGCCCGTTCGTATACGGTCGGCAGTTCTTCGCTGAGCACGCATTGTCCAGAGATGATAGAGTAGATGAGGCGCTTGCGGCACTGCTCGCAGGTTCCGCCAGGCGTAGGGGCGGGCTCTGACCGCCCGCATGAATACGAGCAGCTCGCAGGTTCCGCAAGGTGTAGAGGCGGACTCGCAGGTTCCGCCAGGCGTAGGGGCGGACTTTGTCCGCCCGCTGGAGAAAGGCAAAGATGAACGCTACCACGCATGCCACGACGCACGGCACCACGCAGCACACCGCAGACCCTCTTTCACTCGGCGAGACATTCGAGCGCTTCGCGGCAGTCATCGCGAGGCTGCGTGCGCCAGATGGCTGCCCTTGGGATCGCGAACAGACGCATGCCTCAATCGCTCGCAACATGATCGAGGAGGCCTATGAGGCGGTCGACGCCATCGAACGCGCCGACACGGACGATCTGCGCGAGGAGCTTGGTGACGTGTTGCTTCAGGTGGTCTTGCAATCTCAGATTGCGGCGGAGGCAGGCGAGTTTGCGCTTGCTGAGGTCATAGCCGACATCACGGACAAGATGATACGTCGACATCCGCACGTCTTCGGTGATGAAGTCGCCTTCGCGGCGGCTCACCTTACGCCTGAGGAAATCGAACGCATCCATTCCGTGACGACCGCCGATGAGGTGCTCGGCCTCTGGGACGCGATCAAGCTTGTTGAGAAGCAGCGCAAGGCCCAGCTTCGTGCGGCGAAAGGCACTCCAATCGAGGGACTGCTTGACGGCGTGCCCGCAGGACTGCCTGCCCTCATGCAGGCGCAGGATATCAGCCGTAAGGCGGTCTCTGTGGGGTTTGAATGGGAGGACCTGCGCGCGGTCTGGCAGCAGGTTGCCAGCGAGATCGAGGAGTACCGCGAAGCCGAGCCGGGATCAGAGCATGCTGCAGAGGAGTTTGGTGATATTCTTTTTTCCTTGGTCAATGTCGCTCGCAAGCAGGGCATTGACGCTGAGAGCGCCCTGCGGCTCTCCTGCCGCAAGTTCCGGTCTCGATGGGCTATGATGGAGACGTACGCCAATCAGGCGGGTTGCCACATCTCAAGCTACTCCACCGAGGACTTGGAGGGATTGTGGCAGCGCGCCAAACGTGCGTTAGATGGAGCGGCGGGCTCAACGTGAGACAGATGTGGCAGCGCGCCAAACGTGAGTCGGAAGGAGAACAACATGTCCAGCATCATTGATATCTATGGTCGTGAGATACTCGACTCGCGGGGCAACCCGACCGTGGAAGTCGAGGTCGTTTTGGATGACGGCTCCTTTGGGCGTGCCGCTGTGCCCTCGGGCGCCTCGACCGGCGCCTTTGAGGCCTGTGAGTTGCGCGATAGCGAGAGCGCCCGCTACCTGGGCAAGGGCGTACGGGCTGCCGTGGATCACGTCAACGGGGAGATCGCCGATGCCTTGGTGGGTATGGACGCCACCGACCAGCGGGCGATCGACGCCGAACTGATCGAACTTGACGGAACTTCCAACAAGACACGGCTGGGCGCCAATGCCCTCCTCGGCGCCTCGCTGGCGACCGCCAAGGCAGCGGCGGAATCCACCGAGTTGACCCTGTATTCCTACCTTGGTGGTGCGAACGCACACCTCATTCCCACGCCGATGATGAATGTGCTCAACGGTGGAGTGCACGCCGACAACAATGTGGACTTTCAGGAGTTCATGATCATGCCGGTCGGCGCATCCACCTTCGCCGAGGCTCTGCGCTGGTGTTCGGAGATATACCATACGCTCAAAGGGGTGCTCAAAGCGCGCGGCCTGTCGGCAGCGGTTGGCGACGAAGGGGGTTTCGCGCCCAACCTTGCGACCAATGAAGAGCCGCTTGCGCTGCTGTCTGAGGCGGTCGAGAAAGCCGGTTACACCCTTGGTGAACAGCTTGTCTTCGCGATGGATCCCGCCGCGACCGAGTTCTTCGACGCCGAGCGCAAGGTCTATGTGCTGGCGGGGGAGGGTCGTGAGTTGAGCGTCGCCCAAATGGTCGATTACTGGGAGGCGCTGATCGAGAAGTACCCGATCATCTCGCTCGAGGACGGCATGGCAGAGGAGGATTGGGAAGGCTGGAAGCTGCTCACCGAACGCGTTGGCAAGCGCGTACAGCTGGTTGGCGACGATCTCTTTGTCACGAACAAGACGCGCCTACTGAAGGGCATCGAGCTCGGCGTCGCAAACTCCATCCTCATCAAACTCAACCAGATCGGCTCGCTTACCGAGACTCTGGAGACGATCGAGTGCGCCAAACAGGCAGGCTATACCTGCGTCATCTCGCATCGTTCCGGCGAGACCGAGGACGTGACTCTGGCCGATCTTGCTGTAGCCGTCAACGCCGGGCAGATCAAATCGGGAGCGCCAGCACGATCTGATCGTGTGGCCAAGTATAATGAGTTGCTCCGTATCGAGGAGGAGCTTGGCGATGCGGCACGCTATGCGGGACGCGAAGCCTTCTACAACCTGAGGTAAGGCTCTCTCAAAGCTTGCCGCCTATCGTGCGGTTTGCCCGAGGAGCCCAGTCAAGCGAATGCGAGCCATGACGGATACAGCACAAAAAACCGCAAGCCCGCCAGCGGCATTTGAGGATTACCTCAACGCCAGAGCAGAACGTATGAATACTCTGGTAGCCAGTTACTTTTCAGGGGTGGCCCAGGGCTCGACAGCGGATATGAAGCGCTACCTCTATGAGCCGCTCGCGGCCTACTCCGCGAACGGAGGAAAGCGTCATCGTCCGCTGATCTGCACGCTTGCCTGTGAGGCGGTTGGCGGCGATCCCGACCGCGCGGCAGCCGCGGCTGCCGCCATTGAGCACTTTCATACGGCGGCGCTGATCCATGATGATATCGCCGATGAATCCCTTCTGCGTCGAGGCGAGCCCTGTATGCATCTCACGCAGGGAGAAGGTCTGGCGATCAACGCGGGCGATCTGGCGCTCTCGCAGGTCACGGGACTCGTTGTGGAAGACATGAGCCTTAGCGACGCAATCAAGCTGCGCGTACTGGATGAGCTTGTACAGATGACGCAGCGAACCATTGAGGGTCAGGCGCTTGACATCGGTTGGGCGCGAGACGGACGTTTTGACATCCGCGTAGAAGACTATCTCATCATGGCCACCCATAAGACCGCGTACTACTCCGGGGCTACCCCGCTTGCTGTCGGCGCAATCATTGGTGGTGGCAATGAGACGCAGATCGAGGCGCTGCGGTCCTTTGGCCTGTCAAGCGGCCTTGCCTTCCAGATACAAGACGATCTGCTCAATCTCATCGGGACAAAAGAGTCGACGAAAAAGGACTTCCGCTCCGACATCACGGAGGGTAAGCGCACTCTGATCGCGGTACACGCCATCCAACATTCCGAGCGTTCGGACGAGCTGGTTGAGTTGCTCTCGACGCATGTCAGCGCAGTCGATGATCTCGCCCGTGTCGTGGCGCTCATGGATGCTGCCGGTTCGCTTGCCTTTGCACACGATTATGCTATTAAGTTAGTGAATAAGGCAAAATCTGAACTCTCAGAGGTCTTGCTTGCCAGCCGGGCACGCGAGTTGCTCCTGACCATGGCCGACTATTTCATCGCACGGATGAGCTGAGGAAAAGGTTGGCCACGAGTACTGTCATGCCAATGTCAAGCAACATAAGGGCTGGTCAGGAGGGCGCTGCCGTCCGCGATGTCCAGTCCCGCCTTGCCTTGCTCGGCTTTGATCTCGGCAAGGAGGTGGATGAGGGTATCTTCGGTCCGCTCACAGCCCGTGCGGTCAGCGAGTTTCGTCTACGGGTCGGACTTGCGGGTAAGCAGGTTGTTGACGCGGATGCCTGGGCAGCGCTGGTCGATGAGACCTTCGTCTTCGGTGATCGCGTTCTGTACCTGCGTATGCCACATTTTCATGGGCGCGATGTCAACACTTTGCAAATTGCTCTTGTCTCGCTGGGCTTCAGCTGTACGCCCGACGGCATCTTTGGTGTTCACACCGAGCGAGCGGTGCGTGAGTTTCAGATGAATGTCGGTTTCAGGGGCGATGGGATTGTTGGGGATGCAAGCTATGCCGCCATCAACCGTTTACGTCATGCCTGGGAGGGGCGTGACATGATAGCACTTGGCGATCGACCGCTTGGCTTCGCGCGAGCAGCCGCCGTGTTGGAGAATACGCCGATCTGCATTTTTGGGACGGATGCGACCGGACGTGCCATCGCCGATCGCATCTCAAATCTGGCGGCGGCAACGACTCCAGCATCGCGGGTTGTCAGCGCTCCGTCACTCGATCAGGTGCCCTCGTCGGCAACCCTCATGGTGCAGCTTGCTGCCGCGGGCGATCATTCTGCGCGTGAGAACGAAGCAAGCAGTGGCCGCGATGATCCACGTGCCACCCCCCAGGCTGATGATCCACGTGCCACCCCCCAGGTCGTCTATGACAGCGACATCACGATCAACACCCGTTTGCGCACCGCACTGGAGATGTGCGTTCCCGGCAAGTTGGAGATGTGCGTCCCCGGTAAGGCACGCATCACGGTACGTCTTGCCATCGCTCCAGACGACGGCAAGGCCTTCTCCCCACGCGAGGAGCAGCACGCAGCGATTATCCTGCTTGACGCCCTGTGTGAGGCTTTTGGATAGCTTTGCCCCTCTATCTGCGCGAGGCATCTACTGTTTGTGGCAGTCGTATCTCAATCACAAAAATCAAGCTATCCATCATAAGCAGAGCCCAGTTGCAGGGAAAACGCAAAGACTACCCATTATGGGTAATCCCTCTCACCCGTAATGGAGATTATCTCGTGGCAGAAATACGCCCTACAATGTGGCGCGCTTGTGGATCGTATTGGCACAGAGAAACAGAGGAGGAACTATGGAAATGAATCGAAGGAACTTTCTGAAGGGAGCAGCCCTGGCAGGCGGCACGGCTGCGGTTGTGGGCCTGGCGGGATGTTCGCAACCAGGCGGCGGAACGGCGTCTGCGGCGGACGCTACCGGAGCGGCGATAACCTGGGACGAGGAATATGACGTGGTGATCGTCGGCGGCGGCGGGGCTGGTCTTACCGCAGCCATCACCGTCGCAGAGACCGACGCTGACGCACAGGTCGTGATCCTTGAGAAGCTGTCTTCTCCGGGGGGCAGCACGATCGTCAGTGGTGGCAATATCGGCGCCATGGGTACCGATAATCTTCTGGCCTTTGCCGAGGAGACCGGAAACGATATCTACAAAGATGACAGCTTCGAAATGTATCTCGAGGACAAACTGGCAGCCGGTTGCTACTATAGCGATCCGGAGATAGCGCGCGTGTTCTGCTTCAATTCGCGCGACAACTTCAACTGGCTGGAATCCCTGGGTATCAAATGGAATGGCTCACGCCCCTACGAGGAGCCCGTTGAAATACCGTCTGACTTTTCAAAATCAGCTACCATGCAGGCTTCTCAGTATCTTATGACCTATAATGACGAGGGCCTGTCTTCCATGATCAACCAGAAGATTCGTTACAATATCGGCTCCAAGTATAAGGATATGAGTGGCGGCGGCGGCAACTTTCAGTGCCTTTTGGATACCGTCAATACCTACTCGAATATCACGATCGTCTGCGACTCTCCGGTCAAGAGTATTGCTCGTGCAGAACCCTTCAGCGGAGACGTGCAGGGTGTCGTCCTTGAAGACGGCACGGCAATCCGTGCAAAACGTGCCGTGATTCTGGCGGCCGGTGGTTTTGGCGGCAACGGAGAGATGCTCCATATGTTTGACCCTCGCATCGATCCGGCCACCAAGACCAGTGGCGGTATCGGAAATACCGGCGATATGATCATTGCGGCTCAGCTTGTTGGGGGCCAGACTCTCAATATGCACTGCATCCAGATCGACTTCGGCGGCAGCGCCAAAGAACCTTCGATGAGCGGTAATGTGAACTCCAACCCCTTTGGCGGAGCGGCTGATTACATCGAAGTGGGTAAGGATGGTAAGCGCTTCTGGACCGAAAAAGACTCTGACGAGCAGTACATGGACGCGGAGCTTCAGACTCTGCATCGACTGGGCTATACGTCTTGGTTCAAGATTGGTGACAGCCAGTCGGTTGCCGAAAACAGGACCCAGGAAAACCTGGACTCATTCAGTGCGAACTATGGCAGTATCTGTCAGAGTATTGAAGAGGTGGCAGGTGTGGTAGGCTGCGACGCGGCTACCCTTCAGGAGACGGTCGATCGATACAATTCGTTTATCGATACCCAGAAGGACACGGAGTTTGGAAAACAGAAATCCTTATTGGCCCATAAGATAGAAGCGCCGCCCTTCTATGTCTTCGAAGCTGCTTACTACTGCCGTACGACTCCGGGCGGACTGCGGATAAACACCAGTGCCCAAATCCTTGATCTATTCGGTCAGCCTATTCCGCGGTTGTTTGGTTGCGGTGAGATCACCGGCAATACGCATGGACGTTTTCGCAACAACGGCGGCGACAGCTGGTGCGACAGCACCTGCTTTGGACGAATTGCCGGGGCTGGCGCCGTGGCCACCGATCCCGTAGCATGATATTTTGTTGACGCCTTGCTGATGCCTTGCTGAACGAGTAGCCCTTCTCGCAAGCCCTCATTTTGTCAGCCGACACCCTTCGTGTCGGCTGACTCTCGATTCTGGCGATTTCATCCGGGCGTTTCCCCAGAAAGACCCGCCGGAGAGGAAGGCGAGAGAAGACGAGAGAGGACGGGAGAGGACGACACGCAGACTTTCTCTTCTCGTCTCGAATTTATTTTGGACACAAGGTAAAATATTACAAGATGTCAGGGGGACATGTTGCCTATCTCCAATAGATTAGGATGAATGCCATGTCGCGAGGGCACGGTCAGACGCGTAGTGAGGTCATGCAGCTCTTCCCGGCTTTTCTCTGGCCTTTTGGTTTTGCCTTTCAGGGCATATGGACAGCTCTGATCGTGCGCCATAAGGCGATAGATTACGGATCAGTGGATATTCACCTGTACTATTACTGCATTTTGGGCGGTCTGTACCTCGCGGTCCTTATCTACTTCCTCATCAGAAAGAACCCCAAACAGGTCGTTCCTCATTTCTCATTGTGCTGCCTGGGCTTTGTCCTCATGTTTGGCTCTACCCTCCTGCTTTCCCTGCCGGTGTTCTCGGGGTCGTCCTTTGTTGCGGCACTCGGTATAACCTGTGCTGCTCTTGGCTCCTGCCTTACGATGCTTTTCTGGGGCTACTTCTTCTGCCAGCAATCTTTGGGACATGCTCTCGTCTATATCATCAGCGCTCGGCTCGTCAGTTTTCTCTTCCTGCCGATTTATCCCCTCTTTTCTTCTTATGGCGAGAGCGTTCAGCTCCTGCTTTTTGCCATCGGAACCTTTGTGTGTCTTGCCATTTCGCTGAATTCTTTAAAGCATCCTCAAAAAACGACATCGCAGAACGTGAGCGAAAGAGCAGGTTTTCTTGTTTCAAATTTCAGACTTCGCCCAACCTGTACACTCCAACCAACGCCTTCACCTCTTTTAAAAAATGCGGGGGGGGGGGGATAAAGCCCTTCAAGAGCCTCCTTCACAGGGCATGGGGCAAAGCATGGGGCACAGTAGGGGAGTCTTCAAATCGTATTGGCAGCTTCTCGCAGCTTTTGCGATCTACAGCTTCATCCTGACCTTACGGAGCCCTCTCGACCTCCAGGTGAACCCTTCACTTTTCTTTGTCCTGAATTACGGCGGTATCGCCATAGTCATTCTCTTGTTCTGGGCTATCCTGGTTCGTCGGCCACCTGTCCCCTTTGAGCGCCTTCTTCAACTTCTCCTTTCTATCTTTGCCGTGGGATTTGTTCTGCTCCCCTTTATGCAGGGCGTCATGAGTCCAATCCCCTCTGTGCTGTTCTTTATCGCAACTGCCCTGATTTACATGATGGTCTGGATGGCGGTTATCGACCTTGGGCAGCGTTCATCTGCTCACCCCTATCTACTCATATCCGCCTGGGGTGCCTGTTATGGCTGTCCGCGCATTCTCTATCTTTTCATTCGCGCCTATCTTCCCGGTCTGGAGGCAAACGGCATTGCTTCTCTGGCGATATCCATGCTGTCGCTCTTCAGTCTTTTTGTTGCGCTCATCTTGCTTTCTGGCAAACGACCCGCAGGCGTCATGCCATTTTTCTCAAGGCTTCAAAACGCGCAGCCTTTGAGCGACGAATTGTCTGACGGCGACGCACCGTGGGAACGCCTTGCCCACGAATACCATTTGACGCCTCGTGAGGAGGAGGTTTTTGAGCTGCTCTTTAAGGGTCATTCGCGAAGCTATATATCTGAAAGCCTGTTCATCTCCGAAAATACCGTCAAGGCCCACACCAAAAACATCTATCGAAAATTGGGCATACATTCTCGACACGAGTTGGAGAAAATCATCGATACCTGACCCGATCACGTGAGCATGTGCGACTTCCCTTCCCGAACGGGCGGTCAGAGCCCGTCCCTCCACAGACTAAAGCAGGACAGAAGGCGAACGTTCGCCTTGTCGGTAGATTGCCAAACTGAGCGTCCCCTTAGATAGCATAGTAGTGTTGACAGGGTAACTGCACGTAATTCGGCTGGCCTTTCTGATTCTGAAGGGTGAGAGACGACACATTGCCGACAGTTTCTGGACAGACGGACGTAGACAGGGGGACGTGTGAGTAGACAGGGGTAGACAGGGGGACGCTCAGTTTGGCAATCTACCGACAAGGCGAACGTTCGCCTTCTGTCCTGCTT
>JAIRXA010000049.1 GCA_031268525.1 Coriobacteriales bacterium
ATGATCGATTTCACAGAGCTCAACGCACGTATTCCCGCACCGGATGATGAGGCGGCTGCGCGCACGCAGGTCCGGCTCAACAACATCGCAAAACCGGTCGCCAGCCTGGGGGAGCTGGAATCCCTCTTGGTGAGGATTTCCCGGATCGCTCGAACAGATGATATCGCTCTGGCAAAGCGTCAGCTTATCGTATTGGCCGCGGATAACGGCGTGACCGCCCAGGGCGTGGCGGCAACACCGGCCGACATCACCGCCGTCATGGCCTCATTCATGGCCGAGCGACGCAGTTCGGTATGCATCATGGCCGACACGGTCGCCTGCGACGTCGCGCTTGTCGACATCGGAATGTTCCGACACCTCGACGTTCCGGGCATTGTCGATCTGCACGTGGCCGACGGCACGGCCGATATGAGCCAAGGTCCGGCCATGAGCAGAGAGCAGGCGCTGCAGGCTATCGAGGTGGGTATCGATCTGGCACACCAGGCCGCCGAACAGGGGTATCGTCTCATTGCCACCGGTGAGATGGGTATCGGCAACACCTCGACTTCCAGTGCAGTTGCCGCCGTTTTGCTCGGGCGCACCGCGTCAGATATGACCGGCAGGGGAGTGGGCCTGACCGACGAAGGCCTGGCTCATAAGGTTGCGGTCATCTCACAGGCCATTGAGGTCAACCATCCCGATCCCGCGGATGCCTTCGATGTCCTGCGTATGCTCGGCGGCTTTGATATCGCTGCGATGTGTGGCGTGTTTCTGGGCGGAGCGCTGTATGGCGTGCCGGTGATCATCGACGGCTTCATCTCCTCGGTTGCGGCTCTCTGTGCCGTGCGCCTCTGCCCGGCCGCGAGCTACGCGCTCCTGCCGAGCCACCTCTCCGCCGAACCTGCCGCCTGTGCCGTCCTTGCAGAGCTCGGGCTGGAGCCCATCATTCACGCGGGAATGCACCTTGGCGAAGGGACGGGGGCCGTGGCCTTGATCGGCTTGCTCGATCAGGCGGTGGCCGTCTACGATAAGATGATCACCTACGCCGATATCGGCATGTAGAGACGCGTGGAGGCACCTGGAGAAGAGGGCGAGCGAGGGAAAGGCTTTATTCATGCGGGTACTGCTCACGGGTGGCTCGGCCTGCGGCAAGAGCACCTATGCCGAACAGCTGGTTTCGGCGCTGCCTCAGCCGCGTTATTATCTGGCAACGATGCGGCCCTATGACGCAGAATCGCTGGTGAAGATCGCGCGGCATCAACAGATGCGTCGCGATAAGGGCTTCATCTCGGTGGAACGCGATGTCGATGTGGCAGCGGTTGAGCTCAAACCAGGAGCTACGGTACTGCTGGAGTGCCTGTGTAACCTGACGGCAAACGAGCTCTTTGACGAGCAGTGCGCGGTGGATGCCGCTGCGTATGAGCGTATTCTGGCCGCTCTTGCCTCACTGGAAGAACGCTGCGACAATCTCGTCGTCGTCACCAATGACGTGGGCAGTGGCTCTCCCGATGCCTACAACACCAGCACCCGCCATTACGTGGAGACCCTCGGGCGTCTCAATGCCGCAGTGGCCGCACGCTTTGATGAGGTCTACGAACTGGTCTGTGGTATCCCCCTCCGTCTGAAAGGATAGCTCGCACCGATGATCCTTCTGCGTTCCCTGGCAATGGCGCTCACACTGTTCTCGCGGCTGCCGATGCCCACGCTGGATTGGCAGCGCGGCAACATGCGCTATGCGCTGGCGGCTTTGCCTCTGGTCGGCGTGTTCCTCGCCCTGCTCCTGCGCGGCTGGCTCTGGTTGTGCACGGTCGCAGATATCGGGCCACTACTCCTCGCTGCAGGTCTTACCCTGTTGCCGGTGGCCCTGTCCGGTGGCATCCATCTCGATGGTTTCTGTGACACTGCCGACGCCCTGGCCTCGCGTGCCGAGCCTGAGCGTAAACGCGCCATTCTCAAGGATCCTCACGTCGGGGCATTTGCGGTCATTGCCATCGCCGCATATCTGCTGTTGTATTTTGCTTTGGCTACTGAATTGGTAAGCGAACATGCGAGCGGCTCTGCGAGCATGAGCAGGCTCATCTGGCTGCTTGGCTGCGCTGCCATTATCAGTCGTGCTCTGGCCGCGCTCGCCTCGCTGACCTTTCCGAGCGTCAAAGGCGGTGGCCTGCTCGATACCCTGCAGGGAGCATCTGGCAAGCTGGCCGTGGTCATTGGTATTCTGTGGCTCCTTGCCGCCCTCTGCGTGGCGGCGATCCTCAGCTGGCAGGCCGCACTGGCTCTGGCCGCGGTGGCCGTGGTGGTCATCGTGTATGTGCGCGTCATGGCCCTTCGTCAGTTTGGTGGGATGAGTGGAGACCTCGCCGGATTTCTCATCCAATTGATGGAGATCACGTCTCTGGCTGCGCTGCTTATTGTCGGAAAGGTGGTTTGAGGGATGATTCTTGTTATTGGGGCTGCCGCCTCAGGTAAGAGAGAATACGTGCGTTTTTTGGGATATACCGACGAACAGGTGACAGATGCCGCCCTGAGTATCCCCTCTGGTTGCGCTGGCGGCATTTCGACAGATGGCGTGACCGCCCCTGCGTCAGATGGCGTGACCGCCCTTGCACCAGATGGCGTGACTGCCTTTGTCCGAGACGACACGCGTCCCGTGCTTGTCAATCTCCACGAACTTGTTTTCGCCGCCCCTGCGGCGGCACCGGATCTGCTGGAACTGCTGCTCACCAGGGAGCTTGTGACCTGTGACGAGGTGGGATCAGGCGTCATCCCCGGTGAGCCTCGGGCCCGTGCGGCCCGCGAGGCAAGTGGGCGTCTGTGCAATCAGCTCGCTCAACAGGCAGAGAAGGTTGTGCGTCTGGTAGCCGGCATTCCCATCGTCATCAAGGGCTGAGGACGAGCGACGACGATGAGGGAACGATGGCACATATCGACGATCGCATCCGACGCGCCTCGTCTTGCTCACGAACACGACCTTGGGCTGGAGATCGCGGAGTTCTGCACGCCCTCCAACATGGATCGCGACTTTGTCATTTGGGACGCGGTGGTGCGCAAGGCCATTGAGGGTATCCGTGAACAGACCGGCCTCCTTACCCTTCACGCACCCTATGGGGGCCTCTGTCCAGCCGAAGTTGATCCTCTGATCGTTGAGGTCACGCGTAAGCGCTACGAGCAGGCCTACGCTCTGGCGCAGCGCTATGGCGCCGATCGGCTGATCGTCCACAGCGGCTATCTGCCTGTGCTGTTCTTTGAGGAGTGGTTCGTTGAGCAATCGGTCGATTTCTGGCGTGAATTCCTACACGATAAGGACGACAGTGTACTCATTACTCTGGAGAATGTCTTTGAGCCTGACCCCGTCATTCCGGCTGCGATCGCCAGGGAAGTCGATGACCCTCGGATGCGTCTGTGTCTTGATCTGGGCCACGCGAATTGCAGCGGCCATGCCACTCCCGCCTCTGCCTGGGTCGATGCCTTCGCGCCCTGGCTTGCTCATGTGCATGTCCACAACAACAAGGGGCACAGAGATGAGCACCTGCCGCCCGATCAGGGTACTCTCGACATCCCCGGCCTCATCGGATGTATTCGCGAAAAAGCCCCCGAGGCCAGCTTCACGCTGGAATGCCGCGATGGCGCTGCCGGTGTCGATTGGCTCACGCACTTTTATCAGAGTCAGTCACCATCATAGTGTCTGCATGAACACAGAACCGTTATACTGCGCCTTATGAATTTTATCCTTGTCTGCGTTGTGATATTTGCCGTCGTCTTCGAATTCATCAATGGATTCCATGACACGGCAAACGCAATCGCAACCTCCGTCTATACCCGGGCACTTTCGGTCGGCGCGGCCATCGCGCTGGCAGCGGTCATGAATTTTCTCGGCGCCCTGGTCTTTGAAGGTGTCGCGCATACCATCAGTGAAGGCCTCGTCTCCACCGCACTCGAAGAATACGTGGTGCTTGCAGCTCTCATCGGGGCCATCATCTGGAATCTCTTCACCTGGTGGCGGGCGATTCCCTCGTCCTCCTCGCATGCCCTGATCGGCGCGCTGGTGGGTGCGACCCTCGTACATACCTTTCAGATGGACTCGGTTATCTGGTCGGGAGTGGGGTGGAAAGTCATTTTGCCGCTCTTCACCTCACCGTTTATCGGATTCGTCCTTGGTTTTGGCATCATGAAGTTCATCAACTGGGTTTGCGTACGTATAGCTCGCAATCGGGTTAACAAGGTCTTCTCCAGGCTTCAGATCATCTCGGCGGCGGCTGTAGCCTTTTCGCATGGCACCAATGATTCCCAGAAGACCATGGGCATCATCACGCTGGCGCTCTTCACCTCTGGCGTGATCGGCGACGCCTCGCACATTCCGCTGTGGGTTAAGATCCTGTGTGGCGCAACCATTGCGGCGGGAACCTCTGTGGGCGGTTGGAAAATCATGAAGACCATGGGAAATGGTGTGACGAAGCTTGAGCCCGCCGGCGGTTTCGCGGCGCAGACCTCCTCGGCGGTCGTCATCGAGGTCATGACGGCGCTCGGCGCCCCGATATCGACCACCCATGTCCTCACGACCTCCGTGATGGGTGTGGGTAGTGCGCGACGGCTGAAAGCCGTAAAATGGAGAATTGCGAAGGATATCGTGATTACCTGGGTGATAACCTTACCGGTGTCGGCGTTTCTCGGTGGTCTCATGACCTTCATCATCCAGTTCTTCGTTGCCTGACAGAGGCTCTCCATCAGAGGTTTTGGTGCCCCTGAAGCACCAGACGCTCACTATGGGAGGTGGGACGTGAGTAGTACCGAGAAGCGTTTTGATCTGCAGGTCATCAAGATACCCCGCTCGATCGCCATCAGGCCAAGGGGCCGAACCCTCTCGGCTTGGCCCTGGTTCGTCGCTTTCCTGATTGTGCTGACAGGTTGGGGGTTTGCTGCCTGGCTTGCGTATCCAGCGAATATCCAGGCAATACCGGTCGAGCCCTTTCAGGCCATTGAGAACTTTGACCTCGCAGCAGTTACTCCCTCGCTGCCCTATACCATCTACATAAGCATTCCCTTCATCTGTGGGCTGGTTTCCGTCGACTTCTCCGTTGGCGTCCTCGTCTTTGCAGCAACACAACTGGTTATCTATGCGATTATTCTATCTTATGGCGCCTATTGGGTGCGCACCAAGGGAGCTCCACTCTGGCTGACCTTCCTCTTTGCCGTCCTCATTGCGGCAGGATTTTTCTTTGCGCGCGCGACCTTGATACCCGATCCGGACATGATGGTCGTCGCTTTGTCATTGCTTTTGGTGTTGCGCCTCTACGACGCCGCCTCCGATGGGGGCAAGCTTCTGAACAGGATGTATTTTGTCATGCAGATACTGACTATCATGGCCTGTATGCTGCTGTGTGACGCTCGAGTCATCGTCCTGGTGGTCCCCACTGCTCTCTGTATGGTATTTGCTGCGCAATCCCATCGTATTCGCCTGGTAGTGGTCGAGTTGGTCATGTTGGTGGTGTGTCTGGCTATTTCAGGACCGTTCATCTCCCAGCTCGGTTTCTCGGATACGGGGCTTACGTCATTGATTTCGTGGTCGCCTTCGCAGTTCGCTCTTGCAATCACCCCCGCCTTCATTGCGGTTCCGCTTCTCTTCGTGCTCTTCATCCTCACCAAACGTCCTCGCTTTCTGATGGTCTACGCACCCTTGATCTTTCTGTGGGTGACAACGATCGTCTTCGGCGGTAGGGAGAGCTCCCTTTTTGACTTCGCCTATCTTCTCGCCATTCCCTTCCTGCTCTGTATGCCCTTCATACGCGATATCACTTCCGAGAAGAAGGAAATCCGTCGGCAGATGCTTGCGGCGCGCAAGGCCCTGCCGCCGGAGCGGCGAGCGCTTGCCGAGCAGGAAATCTGCGATGAGTTGCTGCAACGGCTGAGCAGCCTGGACCCGCATGAGGGTTACATCGGCCTGTACGCGGCACTGGGCAGCGAGCTCGCCTTGAATAATCTGGCGGTGCGCCTGGGTGCACGGGGTTATCGGATCGCCTACCCAGCGATGCTTTCTACTACTGAGATGGACTTCTATACGACCGCGAACTCAGCTCTCAGCGAACTGAACTCGACGACCTTGCTCTCTGCGCCCAACAAGATCATGGGGCACAGGCAACTCGAAACCCTCCAACATGTCCCGCCCTCACGGATAAGCGCGCTTGTCGTGCCTGCTGTTGCCTTCGACAAGCAGGGCTATCGTCTGGGCCAGGGCGGTGGCTATTATGATCGCTATCTGCGTCGGGTTAATAAGCGCGTCCCCACCTGGGGAGCGGGTTTCAAGGAGCAAATGCTTGATTCTCTGCCGGTGGAACGCCACGATAAGCGCCTGAAGAGCGTGATCGTTGCCTAGGGGGTGCCGATTGATTGCTTGTCCGTCGGAAGGGAAGGGAAGCGTATGATCGAGCGGTATACCCGTGAGCAGATGCGACATATCTTCAGCTTGGAGAACAAGTACGCACTGTGGACGGAGATCGAGGTGTTGGCCTGCGAAGCCCAGGCCCAGCTCGGGCAGATTGGGATCACGGCCGACGAAGCGGCGTGGATTCGCGAGCACGCCGGGTTCAGCGTCGAGCGCATCGACGAGATCGAAGCGACCACGAATCATGACGTCATAGCCTTTCTCACCGATCTGGGTGAGCATATCGACGCCGAGCTTCCCGAGGGCACCGAGCTTTCCGAGCTTCCCGAAGACAACGGAAGCACTCTCAAGCCTTCGCGCTGGGTGCACTATGGTATGACCTCTTCCGACCTGGGCGACACGGCATTGTGCTGTCAGACCACCCAGGCTCTCGACCTGATCGCCACGGGTCTCAACGCGCTCATCGAGATCACGCGTTGTCGGGCGTTGGAGACCAAAGACGTCCTTTGTGTCGGGCGCACCCACGGTATCCACGCAGAGCCGATGACCTTCGGCATGAAGTTCGCCTCCTGGACCTGGGCGTTGCGACGGGCCGTTGAGCGCGTACGTGCGGCGCGGGTTGCGATGGCGGTCGGTGCGATCAGTGGCGCGGTCGGCAGCTATTCGAGCATCGATCCCTTCGTCGAGGAATATGTCTGTGAGCATCTTGGGCTTGTGCCCGACCCGCTTTCGACCCAGGTCGTAGCGCGTGATCGCCACGCGCAGGCCGCCAGCGCTTTGGCGATTGCGGCTGCCAGTCTTGAGCAGATCGCCACTGAGGTGCGGGCCCTCCAGAAGAGCGATACCCTCGAGGCAGAAGAGCCCTTCACGCTTGGCCAGAAAGGTTCGTCGGCCATGCCGCATAAGCGCAACCCCATCACCTGCGAACGCGTCTGTGGCTTGGCGCGCGTTGTCAAGGCAAACACCCAGGTCGCCCTCGATGATGTGGCGCTGTGGCATGAGCGCGATATTTCCCACAGCTCTGCCGAACGAGTTGCCTTTTTTGATAGCTTCATAGCATTAGACTATATGCTCGCAAAAATGCGTTGGGTCTTGGAAGGCCTGGTCATCTACCCCGAGAATTGTCGGGCTAATCTGGAGCGTACCCGTGGCCTGATCTTTTCCAGCAAGGTACTGTTGACGCTGGTGGACGGTGGGCTTTCGCGTGAGGATGCCTACACCATCGTTCAACGCAACGCGATGGCGGTTTGGGACGATATCCAAAATGCACGCCCCGGTGCGAGTTTTCGCGAACGCATCGAGGCCGATCCTGAAGCTCCTCTGTCTGCGGAGCAACTCGATGTCATCTTTGACCCCTGGGCCTTTCTCGGTCAAATCGACCTGCTCTTCAAGCGGCTGTAGGCGAAGGCTCAGGTCTGAGCTGCAGGAAGTAACAGTTTGAGGACCCCTCGAGGGATCCTCGAGGGGTCCTCAAAAGGTGAAGATACAACTGTGTTAAAATAATGTCACTTTTAAATAATGCCTCTTTTGACGTCACGCCTACTCTGTCCTCAAACAAGGAAGCGCCCGTGAATCCTGTCATCGTCATACCGACCTATGTGAGCGGCAAGCGCAGAGCGCCGAGCTATGATGTTGTCACCACCTATGACCACGTAACGCCGATCACGCATCAGGGCGAGCTGCCACGTTGCCTTGCTTCGCTGCGCGACAGGGAGGTGGCGGTTCCCATCATCCTGTTGGTTGCAGCAGAGCCCGGTGTCGAGGATGAGGCTGCCGCGAAGATTCGCGAAATCGCCACGGCCTATCGCGAACAGCTCACCATTCAGGTTGTCGATGCGGAGCTGCTCGACCGCTTCTACGCGCTCACCGATGACCTTGGTTTCACACATCTTCCCGAAGGTGTTGCGCTCAGAGGCTATGGAGCGATCCGCAATCTGGGATTGGTGATCGCAGCCATTCGTGGCTTTACCGAGGTTATTTTCATCGACGATGATGAGGTCATCATCGATCCGGATTTCCTGAAAAAGGCGATGTACGGACTTGGTAAACTTTCCAAGAAGGGCATCCCGGTGCTCGTCAAGTCAGGCTTCTTCATCGACCGTAAGGGCATGTGGAAGTCCAGCCAGAAGCAGTCTTGGTATAACCGGTGCTGGGCGCAGGGCGAGCTGTTCAACGAGTGGATTGCCAAGGCGATGTCCGGGCCGCGTCTGTCGCGCTCCAACAGCCTGTACGGCGGTCTGATGGCCATTCATCGTGAGGCTTACCGTCGCGTTGCCTTTGACCCCTGGATATCGCGGGGCGAGGATCTCGACTATCTGCTCAACCTGAGGATGTATGGTGGAGGCGTGTGGTTCGACAACAAGTGGTCCATCCAACATCTGCCTCCGGTTGAACGCACCGAGGCGCAGCGCTTCCGTCAGGATATCTACCGTTGGATCTATGAGCATCGCAAGCTGGAGTATTCCAAGACGCAGATCGATCTGCTACAGATCGCGCCACACTCACTCGACCCCTATCCCGGGCCTTTCCTCGATCATTCGATTACAAGCCGCGTCTTCATCACCGCACTGCTGCGCGTCATCGGTCGGTCTGCGGATCGCTCCGGCTATCTGAAAGCGGCCATCGCCGCGCGACGTGAGGCGAAAGCATACGCCGAGGTCTTCTGTGCGCGCTATTTTGAGTTTCAGGCAAGCTGGCCCCAGGTTCTCGGTGCGCTGGAAAACGACCCGCGTCTCAAGGCGCTGTTTGGCGGCGAATCCAACGTGCAGGAATGGGAGACTCAGGCGCTCGAATCCGGAGCTGAAGCCACCCTCGCATCCCCGCTCGAGGATGTTTTTGCTGCACCGCCTGCGCCCTATTCTGCGGGTATCGAGTCTTCTCTCCCCACGATCGCATCCGATTCCGATCAGCCCGCGCGCGAAGAGGGGCTTCTCGACTTTGACCTCGACCTCAAAGCCCTGGGCCTGGAGGATTAGATCTTCGAGCGTCTGTACGTTCAGGCTTTCGGAAAGGAGCTTTGATGCGTGCAAGGCGGTTCTCCGTCGTAGAAAACGTACTGCTCGGCGTCGTGTTGTTGTTGGTCGCGACCGCCACCGCGAGTCTCTTCACCGAGGGGCATTGGGTGGTCATCGCCATCTGTGTGTTTGGCATCATCGTCGTCAGCGTCATCCTGGTGCGGTACAACATCGACCCGGATCGTCTACGTGCACGACAGTCTGAACGCACCCTGCATCTCGCGGCGCAGACTCTGCCACTGATGAGCCACGGCCTTTCCCGCGAAGCCGCTGAGGAGGTTTGCAAGTTGCTCTTGCCTGTGACCTCGGCGAATGCCGTCATGCTTGCCGACTGCGAATCCTTGCTTGGGTATGCGGGCGCCGAAAAGGACAGCCATCCCCTCGCCTCGCCGATTGCGAGTGAGGCGACGCGCGCGGTGCTTGCGAGCGCCAAGATGCAGGTCATTACCGACACCGATGCGCTGTCTTTTCAGGAAGACTTCTCCGTTTTCCGCGCGGCAATCATCGCGCCCCTGGTTCTACGCGACGAGGAAGTCGCCGGTATTCTGAAATTCTATTACCGCTCGGTCAAGCGCATCGACGAGACGGAGCAGGCGATGATCTTTGGTTTGGCGGTACTGCTCTCCTCGCAGATATCGCTTGCCGAGATCGACTACCAGCGTGAGTTGGCCTCCCAGATGGAGCTCAAAGCCCTCCAGGCACAGATCAACCCGCATTTCCTCTTCAATACCATCAATACCATCGCCTCGCTTATTCGCACCGATCCAGCGCGTGCGCGCATCCTCCTGCGTGAGTTCGCGACCTTTTACCGGCGTACACTGGAGGGCTCCCTGGATTACATAACCATCGAGCAGGAGCATCTCCAGACCCTGCGCTATCTCGGTTTTGAGATCGCGCGTTTTGGCTCAGATCGTATCGCGCTTACCACCGACATAGATCCGAGTTTGGGAAACATCATGGTGCCTGCGTTCATCATCCAGCCTATTGTGGAGAATGCCGTAGGTCATGGTATGCGCGAGGATCGCCCTCTGCACATAAACGTCAGTGTGCGCGACATCGACGGCATGGTGATCATCGCGGTCGCCGACGACGGTATCGGCATCCCCAAGGACGTCATGTCCCATATGCTCGACCCCGAACGTGAGCATATGGGCATCGCATTGAAGAACGTAGATGACCGTCTCCGGGGCTTTTTTGGCAGTGAGGCCCGTTTAGCGGTAAAATCTGAGTTAGGCGTTGGAACGACCGTATTTCTGACCCTGGGACCGACTGGAAAACTGAGAGTGGAGACTGATGATTAAGGCGATTATTGTAGACGACGAAGCCCCAGCCCGTTCTGAGCTTCGTTTCCTGCTGGACGAAACCAAACAGGTTGAAGTTGTAGCCGAAGCGTGCAATGTTCGCGAGGCGATCGAGAAACTCAAGGACACCGATGCGGCGGTCATGTTTCTCGATATCCACATGCCCGGCGCGAGCGGTCTGCAACTTGCCGAAGCACTCAACCGCCTCAAGTATCCGCCGGCGATCGTCTTCATCACGGCGTACAGTGAGCATGCAGCCGAGGCCTTTGATGTCAATGCCGTTGACTATCTCGTCAAGCCCGTCGAGACTGATCGCCTGCTGCAGGCTCTCGCGAAGATCAGGCATTACGTCTCCTCCTACGCCAGGGATCGGCAGGCCGAGCGCATTCCCGTAGAGAAAAGCGGCAAGAAACTGCTCGTTGCCACCGATAAGATACACTACATCATGGCCAAGGACGACTATTCCTATCTACACACCGACACCGATCGCTATCTGTCAACGGTCAGCCTTGCGCAACTTGAGACTAAGCTCGAATCGCACGGATTCTTCCGCGTGCATCGGCGCTATCTGGTTAATCTTGCCTGCGTGGAGGAGGTCATGCCGATCAGCGGCGGTACACTCACCCTGTCTCTGACAGGGGAGGATGAGGTTATCCCCGTATCGCGTCGCCGCGTTGCCGCACTGAAAAAGGCCTTGGGTCTGTAGCTCGTTTTTCTGCCGCTACATCATGTGAGGAGGCTCTTGATGAGCAGATTGAGCGCCTCGCCCAAGGAGATACCGTTGACCTGTGCCGTGGCAAAGGTACTTACTGCAACAAGGATCAGACTAATGCCGACGACGATCAGCACGATCTGAAGCAGCGAGGTGAGCGCGGAACCAAAACGCGCCCCTACACCCGGGTGGGTTGCCGGGGGAAATTCGTGGTAGATGTGTATCTGTTTTCCGGAGGAGACGGTTACGACGTGGGCCGCGCTGTCATCGGGGCCCACGTCGGGGCTGGTATGCGTTTTTGGAGCTGCGGTATCCAACAGAGTAGATACTTTCCGTATGTCCGTGTTATCTGATGTTTTCGTACCATTCGTCGATTCGGAGCGATCGGATAGCTTTCCATCATCTGGCCTATCGTCCGTGAGAATGGGTGTTGTGCCTGCAATAGTTGCCGCATCAGCCACCAGCGAATCGACGTCGAGCTGAAAACGGAGCTCATCGTTTTGTAGGTTCAGCTCCAGAAGTTCTGTGATGCGTTCTGCAAGTTCCTGCTCAAGCTGAAATTTCTCTGCAAGTGCTTGTTCGAGGGCGTTTTCGCGCGACATCGCCTCGACGCTGACAAGCTGTAGATCGTCGACCAGCTCGCTTTGACTCAATTCGTGTTCTGCAAGTTGCTCGCGCGTCGACTCCAGCATGGCTACGAGCAATTCATTGTCCTGTTGCTGGATTTTCAGGCTTTCCGAGATATCCCGCAGCAGTTCGTCGCGCTGGTCAATACATTCAGACAGATGTTGGATATCCTCCTCCCTCTGTCGGAGTAGTTCTGTGTAGTCGAAAGCTGCCGTGATATCAGAATCAGACGATTCGATGGGAGCTCTTCTGTTGGCAGTGATGAGAGCAGCTGGGTCGATCGATGTATCCTGGTCGAGGAATTCCAGCGCTGCGGACATATCGTCGGCGCGGGCAAGCTCAGCCCCCAGTTCGACAGCTCGTTTGTCCGCGAAGATCAAGACATTGCCCGGGCGATACTCGACAGAAAAATCATGACCGAGCAAAAGATCCTGCTCGGTCACTTCATACAGGTAGAGCTCCCTGTGGCGCCCCCTACCAATCACGTGACTACAGCCCGAGGTACTTGTCCAAAGCCTCGCGGATCATGTCCGACGAGCTTGCGGGGTGGACACCATGAATCTTGTTGTATGCAGACTTTTCGAGAAGGGCGACGTACTGGTCGGCGTAGATGTAGAAGCCCTTATACACGGTCGGACGATCTTTACCTTCAGGATTCTCCAGGGCTTTGGTCAGGGCTGACTTCTTGGGTTCCTTGACAGCTTTGCGTGCCACTGCTACTCCTTTCTATACACATTGTAAAACCTCATTGACAACAACGTACTATGCCATGCTAGCATACAAATCTGCCAATGGCAAGTATCCACTGTCATGAGCATCGGTAGACGGAGCCTAAACGGACCCCTAAACGGAGCCCTAAACGGAGCATCATCAAAAGACATCAAAAGAGGACATTCTAGAAAATATGACCGAACCATCGGTCATATTTTCTAGCCATCGGCCAAGGGCTCATTGATGAGATCAATCAACTCCTGCTTGGAATGAATATCGAGCTTGTGGTAAATGTTGCGGACATGCGATTTAGTGGTGTTTTCGGTGACGTAGAGCAATTTTGAGATGCTGGCGATAGAGCGCCCCTGTGCCAAAAAGAGCAACATCTCTTCTTCGCGCTGGGTGAGTCCGGCTTCATGGGCCAGTGCCTCACAACGCTGTCTGAAACTGTCTTCCGGGCGCGCCAGGAAGATCGGATCCTCGTCATCATATCGCATGGCCGCCTTTGTTATGCGGGCCTTCTGATCTCGACCGCCACGCTGCCCCTTAAAGATAAACAGGGACACCATGCTCAACAGATAGATTGAGGCGAGCGCGACTGCCGCCAAGGTCAAGACGCTTTGGGTGATGGAACTTGCAAAGGCATAACCGATCAAGGCACCGATGAAGTCGGCGAGGTAGGTAGCGCCAAAACAGCAGCCAAAGATCAGGCTCATCGGGAGGCGCGTTTGGGCGGAGGTGCCCACAAGAGAGCACCACAGCAGAATAGAGACGGTCATGTAACCCATATTTACCAGTGCGTTTGTTATGCCAAAGAGCGCGTTCCAGATGAAAGGCAACAGCAAGAAGCCTGCTGCGGAAATAGGCAGGGCGATACGGTAGGCGCTTGTGATGTCGGGTGGGCGTTTGAGGATGAGCACTGGCAGGAGCAGAATGCCAACGACAATCAGGCTTGCGATGATGGACACCTGCTGAAACGCCGTAAGAGCAACAGACTCCTGCCCTGATATCTGCGACATCAGCCCGCTCATGAAACCAAAAATCGCCGTGCAGAGCATCGGTCGCCACAGCGTGCGAGCCGCACGGGCAAGCAGGGGGCGGGTTGCGGTGCGGAGTTCGTAGCCGAGGGGGCGTTGGGAGGTAAGCACCAGGAGCGAAGTGGAGCCGATGATCGCCACGAGCATAAGCGGGGCAATCACGAGGGGTGGCAGCAGGGTTATCACGAGATAGACGAGCAATGCCACGAGATAGCAGACAATGACCTGTCGATAGAGCTGTCCGGTGGGTAGGGGGCTGAACACGCGAGCCCACAGCAGATTGAACAGACCGCCACCGAGTCCCATGCACGCTCCGGCGAAGAGCAACAGGGGATGCAGGGACGCCTGCAAGGGCTCAGGGCTGCCCGTTCCTCCGAGGAAAAAGATGACGACAAGACCGAGCGAGAACAAGCCGCCTGCTCCGACGCTGCCCACGAAGAGGAGGCGCGGCGGTGCCGTGCGAACCACGAGTGCGCAGATGGCAAACAGCACGACCTGTCCCGCTATGAGAAACATCATGAACAGACTGACAAGTGCGTGGGAGGGGAGGGTGATCTGCGTGAGCACCGTGGCGCTGTGCAGACAGACGAATTCGCTGGTCAGCATCAGAGCGTAGCCAACAATGGCAGCGCTGTTGCTCCGAATGCCGGAGATGGCAGCGTTCCCCTTTTGAGCGCCAGAGCCGATTGTCGGATCCGCCACGCGCGATACCCGTTCCTTGTCCCTATTCCACCCGAAACGGGTGAGGCGTTTTGGCATTCAGCCAATTTCGGGTGGTGTCGCCAAACCCTTCTGGTAGCACGATATCCGTCAAGAGGCGCGCGCGTCAAGTCCGCACGGCACATCTGCAAGCATATTACGTGGACGTTTGCAGAAAACGGAGGCTTGAATCCCGGGGATACGGGATTTGGGCACGAGAAGAGAGGAAGAGAAGTATGGCTGACGAGAAAAGGAACTATCTACAAGATCAAGACAGCGGGGCAGAGAACCTGAAAATTCTTGAGGGTGTACCTGTTGAGGAACAATCAGGCAAAGGCGTTTCACGCCGTGCCTTCCTCGGCGGCATGGGGGCTTTTGCGGCTCTCGCCGCGACAGGATTGGCAGCCTGCTCACCTTCGCCCGACGGCACTGACGCTGGTGACGGTGCTGGCGCCGGGGGTGGCGCTACCGGCGATGTGGCAACGTTGAGCGGGCAGCCCGCCTTTCTCACCCCGCCGTCCGTACCAACCGACATCGCTGAGACCCTTGAATGCGATGTGCTCGTCATCGGTCTCGGTTTGGCAGGCGTAGCCGCTGCACGCGAGGCGGCAGAGGCGGGCAAGTCTGTTATTGGTATCGACAAGCAGGAGCAACTGGCATGGGTGAGTATGGCGGGCGACTTTGGTGTTATCGGCTCCCAGATACAAAAGAACCTCGGTATCGAGTGGGCCGCCAAGACCGATATTGTCAATCAGCTCCAAAAGGATATGACCTATCGTCCCACACCCTCGCTGCACAACTATTGGTACGAACATTCCGGAGCCGATTTTGACTGGTTTGTTGAGGGGGCTGATTTTGAGATTCTTCCCTCTACTGCCGCCAATAAGGCGACCGACAAACCAAACTACATCCGCCCCAAGTGCTTCCCACCCCTAGAAGGCTATGATTGGCGTACAGAGTATTTCCCCTACTTCCACGGCACCATCACCACCAACCCCAATATGGATTGGGCCTGTCAGAACACGCTTGATAAGGCCGAGGCCGCAGGCGCGCGCTTGATCTATGGCACCTGGGGTGAGCAGCTCATCACTGACGGAAGCGGTGCGGTTGTGGGCGCCTATGTACACGACAAGGATGATGTCTATCGCCAGATCAATGCCAAGGCCGTCGTGCTCAGTACGGGCGACTATGGTAACAATGCAGAGATGCGTGATTACTACGTGCCCTGGGCCAATGAATTCATGTGTTTCTACACGCAGGTCGATCCCAATGGTGTGCCCTGCGATACGGGTGACGGCCAGTTGATGGGCATTTGGGCGGGAGGCGAGATGGAGCTTGGGCCCCATGCGCCGATGACCCATCATATGGGAGGTCCACTCGGAGTTAATGCCTTCCTGCAACTCAACCTTGAAGGCAAGCGCTTTATGAACGAGGATATCCCGGGGCAAAACATCGCCGACCAGCTTTCACGGCAGCCAGGTAAGGAGAGCTGGCAGCTCTTTGATGCGAAATGGCCCGAGCAACTGCTCACTCAGCCTACCGGGCATGGGTATGTGAACTACTTTGTGCCCGACGATGAGATTGGAAACTACGAGACGGTGCTCGCGGGCTTTGGCTTGGGATATACCACGCGTGCAATGGTGGAAGAGGCTGAAGGTCTGCTCAAGGCGGACACCATCGAGGATTTGGCTGCCCAGATGGGGCTCGATCCTGCCGTGGTCGCCGCTGAGGTGCAGCGCTACAACGATCTGTGTGTTCAGGGCTACGATGAGGATTTTGGTAAGGACAAGCGTCGTCTCTATCCCTTGGCCGAGGCGCCCTTCTATGCCTACCGCTTTGGTAGCGCCGGTATGCTTGTGGTTATGGGCGGCCTGAAGATCGACCTCGATTTGCATGTACTCGATCCCAACAACAAGCCAATCAGCGGGCTTTACGCAGCGGGCAACAACATGGGTGGACGCTTCCTCGTCGAATATCCTGTGACGGTTGCCGGTATTTCACTCGGCACGGCTCTGTGCTTTGGACGCTTGGCGGGAAAGAATGCGGCAGCAAGTCTGTAAGAGATGTGCAGGTAATACGTGGCGACACGTACCGACGCATGCTGACACGGGCGGCATTTGTATTCGTGGTAGGTTGGCAATAGCTTTTGATGAAAGACAGGCACCAGGTACCTGTCTTTCATCATAGTTCAGTTAAAAAAAATAGTAAATACCTATTGACAATGACTGAGGACGCTATGCTAGCATAGAGCCCCACAAGTTCCGTGAAGTGGAATCAATGTATCAGGCCAGGACTCGAAGGGGGGTTGGTGCCGAAGAACGAGAGGAAGGGAGTGACCATGCCCAGACGGTGGCTAACCATCATAATGCTCGTATTAGCATTAGTGAGCATTTCATCAGGTTCGTACAGTGCTTACGCAATCCCCCTGTCATCCACAAGCCCTACTTCATCTGATCAATTGACCCGTGAGTTCACCTATGATGCGCGCGATGGTGCGCCGCAGATTGCGGAACGCATCGAAGAGGGTGATAGGGTCTATCAATTGATTTCGGTCAGTACGCCCCGGGCAGCCAGTGATTATATCCACGAGAAAGCATATACCTGGTTGTGTATGATGCCCATTTCCGCGGAGGTGTACGCCGCGGGCGATGCTGCGGTTTATGCACAATTTGCGCCAACGGCCCCGATTGCCGAGGATGGCTTTGCTGGGGATATTCCCCTGGTTGAGGTGAGCACAGAGCCGATCTATCGCACGCTTGAACAGCAGATCGAGCGAAGTGTTGAGTATAGCGGTCTGACGAATGAGGACGCCCGCCAGCTGCCTGAACGCGCTGAGTTTGAGACGGCAAACGATACCGCGCCTGGTGCGACCACGTTTCAGGCTCTGGAGCGCTTAGGGGTCTCTTGGCAGACGACCGCCTTCGACGAAGACGGCAGGCCCTGTGAATTTACCGCGACGGTCGTCTATCGGGGCATCGAGCGTGAACGTGTGATTGATTATTATGAGGTAACAGCTCTGTATCGGGGCACGGTTGCCGCAGATGCGCAGATGGTAACGGTCGTTGCCACCTATGGCTTGGCGGTGTCGCCCCTGCCCATTGTGCCCGTGTCGGGAGGCACGATCGAGGAGGGGCCCGTGCCTCTCGCTGCCCCGCACGCTTTCCCTCTGGCGGCGACGATTGCGGCGGTGGTCATCAGCCTGCTCGCCCTGCTGCTTTTGCTCCTGCTGTACTTCTTCCTGTATCTTAATGCGCGTCTCGTGCGAACGGATGAACGCGGTCGTCGCTCAGTTCTCGTGCGCCGCCATCTGCGCGTGCTTGAGGGGCAGGCGGTGTTTACGATCCCTTCGACCATCGCCATACACTGCGAAGGCAGCTCGACCAGGATCGTGCTCAATCGCTCGCTTGCATCGCGTGAGGGCATGTTGGTGGTGAACTGGGGCGACCGACAGCTTCTGCGCAGTGCGCTGCGGGAATCCTATGACTTTGACGCGGAGTTGCTTGTCGTTTTGAGCGAGGGAATAGCTGGACAATCTGCGCTGGATGATGAATTTGAGGGATCATCAGATGGGCTCAACGCAGGAGAAGATGTCGTTGTCGTGACGAACAGGGAGGCCAGTTATGCCTGAGATGGATGCGGCCGAGAGAGATCTGCCCAAAGCGAAGGCCGAAACGAAGGCGATCGCACGGAAGCGGCGTATCGAATGGTGGGCTGTGCCGGTTGGGCTTGTGTGTCTGGCTGCGCTGATCGTTGCCTGCCTGGCGTTGCCTCAACCGTGGCAGCAGTCTACCCCGGTCGTACCTCCCACAGACGAGCTTGTCGGCGAGATATCCCCGGTGGCACCTGAAGACAAGGTAGCAACCACCGACTGTCTGCTGATCAGTGTCGAGTGTGAGGGATGGAAGACAGGAGACATCAGGCCACTGGTCTCAATCGAGCAGACGGCTCCCGTAGAAAAGATCGGTACGGTAGCCCTTGATCCTGGCGAGGCAGTGGATGTGGCTGATCTTGAGGCGGGTACCTATCGTATCTCACTGATCGCACCCGTTCTGTCTGACGGTACGATGTTTGCTCCGGTGTCTGGCTATACCTTAACCATCGGTAAGGCCACGGGAGGCGAGCATCACCATGTCTTTACTCTCACCGCCTTAACCGATGGCCAGATGAAACTCTCAGCTCTCGATGAGGTAGCCGCAGCTTTGGGTATCGAAGCAGACCACGCAGCCTATAAGGCAGCCAAGGTCCGTATCGATGCAGCAGTTGCTGCCGGTGCGTCGGCCGATAACGAAGACGGCAGCTCAGGCGGCAGTGGGGGCGGTGGTAGTGCTGGCGCCACCGGTGGTGGCTCGTCAGGTAGTGCTGGCGCCACCGGTGGTGGTGGCTCTGGTAGCTCCGGTGGCGGAGGATCCACGGGCAGCGATAACGGCAACGGCTCCGATGGGGGAGTGACACCTCCGCCTCCCGTGGAGGTTGTCGTCTGGGATTACTACTGCTCGTGTGGGGCGCGCTTTGGCTCACAGGCCGAGGTTGAGGCGCATATTGACTACTACCAGCAGCTATTTTTAGATTGGCAAATCACTGTCGAAGAGGCACGACAACATTCAGGCTGGCGCTCGTCCTGGCATTATGAGTACCAGTAAGAAAGGGGTGAACCGATGAAAAGCAGCAAACACCTACTCTCTCTTGCGCTGGTGGTACTGTTGGTAACAGGCCTTCTGCCCATCAGTATCTTGGCCCAAGAGGCCATGGCGTCTGAGGCAGAATCCGCCGCGCGAGAGGCAATCCCTGAAGAGATGGAGCAGTCAGAGGATCTGTCGTCCACCGAGACGGCCGTGAGCATCGAGGAGGAATCAGACGAATCCTCGGTAACCGGAGAGGCAGACGGTGAGCCCGGCGAACAAAAGTCTTTGGAGGGGAGTGAAGCGAGCTCAGAGGATACGACAGCGGAGTTGCATGACGGCTCTGAGACTCAGGGTGGGATGATAGCGCTTGCCCCTGCGGGCCAGGTAGGAAACCCCGGTATCCAGATTCAGGGAAACTTCAGTCATTATTACGAGGAGGCTCGCTACAACATCATCGCCTACAAGAACAACGGCGAGGTAGCCTATGTGGCGGGGCGCTATTACACGGGAAACACCGTTGCCTATTGTCTCAACATCGGGGAGGGTGCCCCGAACGGCAATTCTTATATTTCTCCGGTGGAGCCCGGCCTTGCCTTCTATGCGGTCCTGCTGTTGGGCTATCCAACCTTTACCAACATCGGCGGTTATCAACTGACGGAGGACCAGGCACGTGAGGCAACGCAGTTTGCGATCTGGTGCATGGACTGGAAGCTCGGCAACGATCATTATCTGGTGCCCGGTGGAGCGAGAACGACCTCAACGCCCGGTGCCGCCAACACCCTCGCCGCAGGGCTTTGGCTCTACAACCAGTGCAGCGGGCTGCCAAACACCTCGATGACTCTGGTCGATCCGAATGATTATTTTGATATGGGTACTCTTCACGCCCCAACGGAGGAGGCTCCGGTGTTTTGGGATGCGGCGGCAGATACCCTGCGTTCAGGGCCTTATTACGTCAGCAGTGTTCTTGCTGGTGCAAATACGAAATACATACCGGCTCCCGTCCTGAACAGTACAGGTCTGCCAAGCTATGCGTACTATGGTGACGCTTCGGGAAACCGCATGACATCTCCAGGGTTCAACACTGATTTCTATCTCTATCTTGCTCGTGCATCGATGCCTGTAAAAGGGTCTATATCTTTGGAAGCGAGAGTAAAATTTAACACCCCAGCTGCTTTGATCTGGAGACCAGCACAAGCAAGCTACCAAAACATGCTAACGCCGACGGACCCACGGACGGGCGACACCGAATCCCTCATCCCCTTCTCCTGGGATACCGCGGTGGTCACGAAAACAGACAGCGAAACCAGGGAGCCGCTGGCAGGCGCCGTTCTTGAGCTCTACACCTATCCGGTCATCGTTGAGGACGGTAGCGTCACGACCGACACGGCAGCCATTGAGCTTGACGACCCTGGCTGGGTTCGGGTGGGACAGCCCGTGACCAGCGACGCTGAGGGTGGTCTGGACTTTGGTGTGCTACCCTATGGCTTTTACAAGCTCGTCGAGATCACAGCGCCTCCCGGTTATCAAACGCCCGCTCAGACGGGTCAGCAGCCCCTCAGCTTCATCCTCGATGCGAACTACGAGGGCGCCGGGATCGTGGTCGGCAACTACCTGCTGAGCAACATCGAGACTCTCAAGCTCGACGCAGATACCGCCTCTCCCATCCCTGACACGGAGTTTACGCTCTACTCCTATCCGGTCACGCTCGAGGAAGGCCTTATCACCACACCGCTGTCGTCTATAGCCGCCAACGACCCGGCATGGTCGCAGGTTGCGATCCGTACCACCGACGCGGCAGGTCGTCTGGACTTTGCGGGTCTGCCTTTTGGCTACTATCAGATCGTCGAGACAAGGCCCAACAGCGCCTATGCGAGCTATGAGGAAAGCGGCGGTCGTGCGTGTTTTGTTCGGCTCGATACACAAACAACCAATGAGGTTCAGGTCTTTGAGGACGAGGCCATTCAGCTGTCCTGCGAGATTTACAAAGACACGGTCAATCTCACCTCGGCGGCCTTTCGCACCGACGAGTCCGACCTCCTTGCCATAGACAACACGAACCATGAAACCTACCACTACGATCTGGACTTTCGTTCCACTGCAAACGTCCGTGCTGACGAGTTCACGGTCATCGATCCTCTGGAGAATGCAAACCTTGGGCAGGTCAGAATAGAGGAGCTGTTCACACCCGTTGCCTGGGGCGATACGGACGGATGCTTCAATCTCTGGTTCCGCACGAACCTCACCGACCCCACGCGGGTCTACTCGACGGCCAGTGCGATGACAACCAACCCCTTCAATCCCAACAATCCCACAAACCAACAGCTCTGGCCTTCGACGGGCTGGCAGTTGTGGTGTGAAGGTCTGGCGACCACCCAGACGACCCATCTCTTCGTTGCTGACCTCGGGCTTGCCGAGGGTGAGTATCTGACAGGCTTGCGTTTTGAATATGGCAGCGTGGAGGTCGGCTTCACGACGCGCAACACTGTGCGCACAGGGCTTCAGGTCGAACGTGAGGACAAACCTGCCTACAGCGACTGGACCCCTCGGACGACCGACGCCTTCTATTCTTCGCAGGCAGCTGCCGCGATTGGCTTGAAGCCGGCAACGTATCTGGTAAGTTGCCCAGATGCACTTCTGCCGCCAATCCTGATTACCAGTTCCGCTGAAGTATATATCGCGCGTAATCTCGTGCTCAGCGACGAGGACCATGATGCGGTGCTCACGGGAGTTATCCGCCCCTTCATGTTTCAGACACATTCTGAGCCACCGACCGACCTCTCACAGCTGTCGGGCTCCGGTACACCTCATAACGGTCCTCTGCCTGTCACCGGCGATGACGTCTTGCGCGGACTGTTTGTCGCCGCACTCTGTGGACTGTTTGCTGCTCTCGTCCTGTTCTGGCGGGGCTTGAGGGCACGCCAAGCGGGAGAGGCGCGTCAAACGGAAGGGACGTGCCAGCTGGCAGGCAGCCGTCAAACGGAAGGGACGTGCCAGCCGGAAGGCAATCACCAAACGGGAGGAGAGCGCCAAGCGAGGGGCAATCACCAATCGAGGAGCAATCACCAAACGGGAGACAATCACCAACTGGGAGGGGAGCGACGATGATCGCTACGGAACCACTGGTCACTTCATCGGCACGTCCGAAGCTTATTCCTTCGGACTGGGACCTGCTGTTGACGGAGATCGTCGCGCATCCCGAGGTACCCTGCTTCATCGTTGCTCCCGCAGGGTTCGGCAAGACGAGTCTCCTTACGGCGCTGACGCAGCGGTACGGCGCCTCCGGCAAAACCTCTTGGATTGGCGGAACACGAACGGAGCTTTTAGCGGAGTTGTCAGGCGAGCAGGACGCCCGCGATCGGCTCATCATAATCGATGACTTCAGCTTTCTCGATAGTGAACAGGCAGAGGCTTTCTCCAACGAACTCGATACTCTGATCGAGCGGGGCGCTCGGCTTGTCGTGAGCTGCACGCCGGAGCATGACTGCTTTGGCGCACTTCAATCGGACCGTCTGCTCATCGACAGCATGCGTCTGTGTGCTGCCACGCGGACACCGACCGCTCCGACCTTCCCAACTGCCACGCGGACACCGACCGCTCCGACCTTCCCAACTGCCACGCAGGCACCGACCTTCCCAACTGCCACGCGGACACCGACCGCTCCAACCGCTCCGACCTCCCCAGCCGCCACGCAGGCACCGACCTCCCCGGCGTCCCCGACCTCCCCGGTGTCCCCGGCGCATACATCGGCGCATACTTCGACACACACATCGGAGCACACGTCACCATATGAGCCCGATACCCTTCAAGAGCTCGCTGTCGACCCCGCCGCTCCCGCCACCTCCGCGGATGAAGGCATTCCGGTGCTCGACCTGCGATTCTTTGGCGATCTGGTGATCTGGCGCAAAGGCAGACGGATAGAAGCCGAACTCATGCGTCGTGGGAAGGTGCGGAGTCTGTTCATTCTGCTGGCCTTGAACCTCGGCAGGAGTGTGGCACGCGAGACGATTCTTGAGCGGCTTTGGCCCGA
>JAIRXA010000012.1 GCA_031268525.1 Coriobacteriales bacterium
GCGCTTTGCCAAGACACTGCTCACAGAGCGCTTTGCCGTTCCCGTGATATGCGGCCATGAGGTTGCCGACGAACTCAACATGATCGAGCGAGGCACAACCGCCCTGCTCAACGCGCGGCTCCTTCCTCTCGTCAGCGGCTTCATGAATGCCGTCGAAGATGCCCTTGCGGCGCGAGGCGTGCGGGTGCCGGTTATGATCGTTCGCAGCGACGGCTCTCTGATGTCTGAGGAATTGGGATGGATACGCCCGGTTGAGACGATCCTGTCGGGGCCGGCAGCGAGTGCTCTGGGAGGTACGGGGCTTGCCGGGAAGCAGGGGCGAGACTGTCTGGTCATAGACATGGGCGGCACGACGACGGATATTTCGATCACGCGCGAGGGAGTTCCAACGCTTTCTACGACCGGCATTCGTATCGCTGGCTGGCGCACGCAGGTCAAAGGTGTGTCTGTGGAGACCTACGCGCTGGGCGGGGACAGCGTTCTGCGTCTGGTCGATGGACGCCTGATGCTGGCAGCACAGCGCGTGCTGCCGATGTGTGTTGCCGCGAGTCGCTGGCCTGTGGTCAGAGAGGCATTGCGCGGCGTGCTCGCGACAGCGCGCAGACACAGCCTGCCCCTCCATGAATTTCTCAGTCTGGTACATAAGCCTGCGGATTCGGGGCGCTTTACGGTTCGGGAGAACGCTCTGGTCAAAACCCTGGTCGATGGCCCGCTCAATGTGGAGGCTGCTGCCACTGCAGTGGGTACGGATATCTATCAGCTGGGAAGCGAGCGGCTGGAGGCTGAGGGCATCATCCTGCGCTGCGGCCTGACGCCCACTGACCTCATGCATATCCGTGGCGACTTCACCGCCTACGACACCGAAGCTGCGGTGCTTGTCGCACGCTGTCTTTTGCGCTGTCAGGTCCGACTCGCCGATGATGATGAAGGTCTGCAAACGCTGGCCGAAGAAGGCTATGACCTGATGAAACGCACGCTCTATGCTCATGTTGTGCGTACGGTTCTTGCCGCTGAACATCCCGGCCTGTTTGCAGATGGCCCCGATGCACAGCTGGATTTTCTGATCTCGCAGGCATGGGGACAGTGGCGCGAAGGAATGCCCACATCCTTCATCGACATTCTGCCCCACATAGGCGCTACTCTGGTGGGCATTGGCGCGCCGATTCACATCTTTCTGCCCGAGGTGGCCGAGGCTCTTGGTGCGCGCTGCGTTATCCCTGAGCATTCCGAGGCCGCAAACGCTCTGGGCGCAGTGATCTCCAGCATCTCGGCTACGGCAAAAGTCGAGATATCCTCCTACAGCGCCGAAGACGGTCAGGGAGGGTATCGTATCCACGGGCCGCAGGGCACTGAGCGTTATGACACTTTGGAGATAGCCATTGCAGCGGCTGAAAGCGCGGCGGCCCAGGCAGCCGAGGCGGAAGCTCGCAGACGGGGAGCAACGGGTTTCTTGACGGTGGAGACCGAGGTTGACCCGCAAAGCATCTCCGACAGTGAGGGCCGCACGACCATCTTCGGCTTTACCGTACACGCGGTCGCCTCTCCCGTCCAAGGCGTAGATGCGGACATTGCGGGTTTGCCCCGACACAGATTCACGTATCCCACGCGGACTTCGTCCGGGTGAGCAGGGCAATCCAATACCCTCAGCCTATTTCAATTTTTTTGTATTTGATTCCAAAAACTCTTAAAAAAATAAACTTTTTTGGTATACTGTCTTAAAACACGAGGAAGACAGGGTGACAGAGCATGATAGAACGCAAGGAATATATGGAAAGGCTGATTGGGTTTCGCGACAGAAACGTCATAAAAATCATCACAGGCGTACGCCGATCAGGGAAGTCCACGCTCCTGGAGTTGTTCAGAGAATATCTGCTGCGACATGGGGTAGACGGCGACCATATCATTTTCATCAACTTTGAGGATTATGCCAATCGAGCCCTGAAAGACTCAGATGCACTTCATGCCCATGTACTTGAACGCGCGGCAAAAGATGGCAAAACCTATGTTTTTTTGGATGAAATTCAAGCTGTCGGGGATTTTCAGGCTGTGGTTGACAGCCTGTTTCTCCGCAAGAATCTCGACCTCTACCTCACCGGCTCAAACGCCCATCTTCTCTCTGGAGATCTGGCGACCATGCTTTCTGGCAGATACGTGGAGATTGAGATGCTGCCGCTGTCCTTTGCCGAGTTTCTCACGGTCAATGGCGGTAAGGGCGATTTGCAAGCCAGCTACCGGCTGTACCTTGAAACCTCATCGTTTCCCGGCGCATTGGATTTTGAGGGTAATCGCGCACGTATCATCGACTACCTGCGAGGTATCTACGACACCGTAGTCTTGAACGACGTTGTCGCGCGGCGCAGAATTACCGATGTCATGATGCTGGAGTCCCTCATCAGCTTTGCCTATGACAACGTGGGCAGTCTGCTCTCCACCAAACGTATCAGCGACTACATGAGCAGCAGTTCGCGCAGGATAGATGTCAAGACCGTGGAAAGATACCTGGGCGCGCTCGTAGACAGCTTTATCCTCTATCGCGCCAAACGCTATGATGTCAGGGGCAAGCAGTACCTCAAAACCCTTGAGAAATACTATGCCGTTGACATTGGTCTGCGGCAAGTCCTGCTTGGAAGCGCCGGCTCAGATGTGGGGCATATCCTGGAAAATGTCGTCTATTTGGAACTCCTGCGGCGCGGGTATCAGGTGTACGTGGGCAAGCTTGGTGAGCTCGAAGTGGACTTCGTTGCCAAAGGTGCCACCGGCATCGTCTACCTCCAGGTAGCCGCCAGCGTTCGTGACCCAAAAACCCTTGAACGGGAACTTGCTCCACTCAAAAAAATCAAGGACCACTACCCAAAACTCCTACTCACCCTTGACGAGGATCCAAACGGCGATTTTGACGGCATTCGACGCATGAACGCGCTGGAGTGGCTCGCAGGGAGCTCATGAATCATCGCCTGGCCCTATTATGGATGCGCCAACCAGCAATGGACCTTTACTCCAGCGATCCAAGGCTGAGTAAGGCTTTCTGTCATCGCTTCCGGGCGTAATCAGGAGACGATGACAGTTTCGGAGATACGGCATGTTGATGTCAACGATAGTGGGGCGGCTTGAGAAGTAAGGAAGCGCTCACGGTAGGTGCATACTGCTCCGTGCGAGCGCTTCAATATCAATAATGCTAGTCGCTAACTGGGGCAATGTCAATGACAGTTCCATGACGATTGACAAAGATGATGGCAGCGAGGGTGCGTTGCTTCTTCAGGCGAGTTGCCAATTCTCTGGCAATCACCTTGTCGGGAATGCGCTTCATTCGGCGCGAGTCGAATACTATCCTGCCGCTTTGCTTGCTGCCCTTTTTCAGATTGCGCTCGATTGCGTCAAGCTGACCAGATTTCGGAGCCTTGAACTCCCATGGCACCCCATCGAGCAGCACGTCGGCTGTATGGTTGCCCTCGGTATTTGCCGGAGGGACGAACTCAACCGTGTAGCCCACTGTGGCGAGCGCCTGGGCGGTGCACAGCTCATGTGGCCAGATGTTCACGTTGGCGGGGATGATTATTCTTCCGGTCTGTTTAATCATCGGCTTATTGTAACGGAACAGCGGTGTAGGGCGAAGCCCACAATAGACGGAGGAACTTTGCGCGCCTTCTCGTAGCGACTCGCTCCTGCCGACCCAGATGATCATCCTCGACCGCTCGACACTCCAGGCGCCCAAGACCATCGTGAGCAGATCGTCCGCCTGAGCACGTGTGCTTACAGGTTCCGCAAGGCGTAGGGGCAGACATCAGTCCGCCCGCCGGAGCAGGAAAGTCTCACGTACCCACCGGGCGAACTGATGTCGCCCCTACGCCTTGCGGAACAAAGAATTTGATATGCATATGAGACAAGGGTCTGATACCATGGGATTGTCGCCTGAGACCAGGCGACAATCCCTGTCAAGGGAGTCTGGAGACGGCCATAAGCTCCACTCTTTTGCCGGAAGTACAGCATCAGCGTGGGACACGTGCCTTGTCCCCCATCGCCTGAAGCGAGAATCGGGCAGGAGCCAGGGAAGGGCCAGGCAGAGTCAGGCAAGAGCTGGCATTCATTGATATAGGTGGCCAAGGTATAAGGGGTTGAAATGAGCGGGTGTACGATCGACGCTGTGAAAGCAGTCGGCGATGCGGGAGTGGTCGGGCGGCCTTTGGGGTATGCCGACGCGATTTCTGCGTATATTAGCTCATATACTAGTAAAAAAGTAAGACAGTATAATAATCGGCAATTACTCTCTCTCTCTGCAAAAAAGGGCAAGGATTAACCAGAGTTGCTCCTGAACTTCCCCCGACATCGCGAATAAATCATCGTGTAGTGCCGACATCCTCGGCAGCGCTGTTATTTCTGTGTAGCGTTGTTCGCCGCTGTTTTTGGCAGCACCCTTATGCCCACACGCTAAACTCCTGGGTGGGCGAGCAGGCGTCTCGTTCGCTTGGCTGAGGGCCAAACCCGACCAGAGAGAGGAAAAAGATGGCGATTCTGTTCAAGTGTAAAATGTGCGGCGGCAACCTGGAGGTCGAGCAGGAGTCTCGTGTCGGCACCTGCGTCTACTGCGGCTCCGCCCAGACCCTGCCCAAGCTGGACGACGAGCGGCGGGTGGGGCTCTTCAATCGTGGCACCCATGCCCGACGAAACGGCGACTACGACAAGGCAGCTGGCATCTTTGAGATCATCCTCAACGAGGATCCCGCCGACGCCGAGGCCTACTGGTCGCTGGTGCTGTGCCGCTACGGCATCGTCTATGTGGAGGACTCCGCCACAGGCAGCCAGGTGCCCACCATCAACCGCCTGCAGGCCGTCCCCATCCTTGCCGACAGCGACTACCAGCAGGCGCTCGCCCACGTCCAGGGTGGCGCCCGTAGCCTCTATGAGCAGGAGGCCGAGGCCATCGGTCGCATCCAGAGAGACGCCTTGGCTATCGTCGACTCCGGCGAGGCATACGACGTGTTCATCTGCTACAAGGAAACCGACGCATCGGGACAGCGCAGCCGCGATTCGCTGCTTGCCCAGGAGCTTTACCAGGAGCTCTCGCGCCAAGGCGTCAAAGCGTTTTATGCCCGCGTGTCGCTGGCTGAGAAGGCTGGCACGGAGTACGAGTCCTACATTTTCGCCGCCCTGCACTCCGCCAGGGCGATGGTGGTGGTCGGCACCTCGAAGGACAATCTCGAGGCCGTCTGGGTGAGAAACGAGTGGAGCCGCTACCTGGCGTTGATGAAGGACGACCCGCAAAAGGTGCTTTTCCCGGTTTATCGCGACATGGATCCCTACGACCTGCCTCTCGAATTCTCCAGCCTCCAGGCCCTTGACGCCTCTCGCATGGGCTTCATGCTGGATTTGGTGAACGTCTTGGGGAAAGCCGTGAGGGTCGGCGTGTCCGTCACAGCGGCTGGCGCGGGAGCAGCGGGTGGTGTTCCTGCGGCGCATTCAGTAACTGCTTCACCAGCCGCGTCGCTGGTGAAGCGGGCGCGTCTGTGTTGTGAAGACGGTGACTTCGCCAAAGCCAAGGACCTCATCGAACAGGCGCTGAACCTGGACCCGGAGAACGGGGAGACCTATTTTGTTGCACTG
>JAIRXA010000068.1 GCA_031268525.1 Coriobacteriales bacterium
TCGACCGCCAGAATATGGCCTTTGAGACCGATCGTCACCCAATCCTCACCCTTATGCTCAAAGCGGTAGACCTGTGTATCATAGACCCTATCGGCTTTGACCTTGCCGCTTGCCAACAATTCGGCGATATTCTTTGCCGCAATGTTCTTCTCAGTGATTACCAGGCGCACGTTTCGATTTCCTTTCCTTACCTCGATCGCGAAGCATCAATCTGCTCAGCCAGCCAATTCGTCCACGCATTGACACCCTGGCCCGCGGTAGCGCTCAGAGCGAATACGGGGGCACTCGGATTGAGCGCCGCCACCTGCGTTCTGAACGACTGTTCATTAAAGTCGAAGACAGGCAGTGTGTCCAGTTTGTTGAGAACTATGGCCGAAGCCGCCTGAAAAATACCGGGATACTTGTAGGGCTTGTCGTCGCCCTCTGGCACCGACAGTATCATTACCTTGACGTTCTCACCGAGATAAAAGTCCGTCGGACAGACGAGATTGCCGACATTCTCAACAATGATGAGGTCAAGTGGGGCGAGATCGAGCGTGTCGAGCGCCCGTTTGATCATCGCCGATTCCAGATGGCAGATGCCCCCGGTATTGATCTGCACGGCCTCGATTCCCTGCTCGCGTATTCTGCGAGAATCGATATCGGAGGCAATGTCGCCTTCAATGACCGCGATGCCATACCGCTCGCGCAGGGCTGCGATGGTCGCAAGTATCAGGGAGGTCTTACCGGCTCCGGGCGAGGCGAGCAGGTCCAGCATGAAGATACCCTGAGCATCCAAGCGTTCTCGATTGGCGACCGCGAGACGGTCATTGAGATCGAGAATCGGTTTGTTGATGTCAATCAAGTCAACCATATATATCCTCACCGTGCCTTCGTGTTGCGTGCGCCATCATGGGCATCCCCCAGATGGGTATCGTCCAGATGGGTATCCCCCAAAACGCCTCTGTCTGCCTTGCTTTGCCTTGACCGGAATGAGGGGGCGTGCGCTATTTCTATGTTCTTGATGTAGAGCTCCCTGCCAGCAAGCAGTTCGGTAGCCAGTGCATCGCAAAGCGGACAGGTGCGATGGAATCGATCATGGGTGAATTCGTGGCCACACTGTGTGCAGCGCGAACGGGGCGCGACGCGCTCGACGACGAGTTCGGCACCCTCGCTCACCGTTCCAGGGCCTAAAGCCTCCAAAGCAAAGCCCAAGGCGTCATCGACGACTTCAGTCAGATCGCCCACCACCAGTCTGATGCAGGTGACCCGTGTCGCTTTCGCTTCGTGTGCGGCCTCCTCAACGCTGGATAACACGCTGGCCATCAGTCCAAGTTCGTGCACTCACTGATCCTCGTCCTCGGCGGAGTCGTCATCATTGAGCAGGCCAGCCTCAGCGCGCTTCTGACGTTTGATGCGACGTGCCAACACGATACGCGAGAGGAAGAGCGATGCCTCGTAGAGCGCCGCCATCGCCGCAAACATCAGCAACATGGTGATAGGATTGGCATCTGGCGTGACCATCGCGCAGACCACCATCAACACGATATAGACCACGCGCCAACTCTCACGGAGCTTTTTGTAGGGCACGATGTTGAAGACCGTGAGATAAAAGACCACCAGCGGCAGCTCGAAAGCCAGACCGAATCCGATCTCAAATAACAATATGATATTAACATAGTCCGGGGCGTTGGCGATGATTTTGGCGAATTCCCTGGTCTGATCGAGCATCCAACTGAAAGCCGGATCGAGAATGACGAGATAGCAGAAGGCCATCCCGACGGCAAAGAGCAGGACAGCCGCAAAGAAGGTGGGGAGAACCCACTTGCGCTCCTCCGGCTTGAGGGCTGGCATGAAGAAGCCGAGCAGCTGCCACATCCAGATGGGGCTGGTAACGAGCAGACCGAAGACAACCGAGACCTTGAAGCGCAGGGCGAAGCCACCGAGGGGATCTAAGGAGGTTAAGATAGAACGCAGCTGATCGAGGTTGGCGGCAGCCTCACCGCTGTCGGTGATATATTCGGTGATCGGTCTCACCAGAAAGAGGATGAGCGTTGACGAAACGAGATAGAGCACACAGGTCGCGACCAGCAGACAGACCACGATGATGGTCAGGCGACGGCGCAACTCACCAATATGATCGAAAAGCGGCATACGGGCTTGTCCGACAGGCATGGCCTAGTCCTTCGCTTTCTTGGGAGTCGTCACAGAGGACTCACCTGAGGTGGTAGCTCCAGCTGCTCCGGTGGAGGAAGTGACGGCAGCTCCAATGGCCCCTGATGCCCCGGCGGCTCCGATAGATTCAGTAGCAACAGCGGTAGAGCTGGAAGCCGTCTTGGCCTTGGCCTCAGCATGCGCCTTCTCGAGTCGGGCACGGCGCTCGGCGAAGGATTCGCCAAGCTGCGCATCTGATTGTTGCTTCGTTGTGCTTTGAGCCTGTGATTTCTCGGCAGCCTGTTTCTTCGTCTTATCCGATTCGGCTGCCAGAGCCGCCTTCATCGCATCGCTTGAGACTTTCTTCGCCTCAGGCTTCGCGGCCGCTTTGGACGAGGCGGCAACGGCGGTCGTGGCGGCAGTTGGCTTCGCGGTCGTAGCGCCGGAGGCCTTCTTCTCGGTCGTCTTGGCACTGCCTGCAGTCGTCTTCGGGTTCCCTTCGGCCTTCTTGCCGGTGAGCGCGTCTTCAAGATTGAGGCCCGAGAAGGGATTGGCCAAAGGCTCAAGATCCTTGAGTGGATCGTAGACTTCAGCCTGGATAACCTTGTTCATCTGCTCCTGAGCGGTACGGAACTGCCGAATGGCACGACCAGCCGTCCGCGCAATTGCGGGCAGCTTGTCGGGGCCAAAAATCAGAAAGCCAAAGAGCAGGATGAGTGCGACCTCTGCTCCACCTAATCCGAACAACAATGCTCCTTTTACCGTCCCACCACGAATGCTGGGGAGGATCGAATGCCGTTATCAGCGCCGAACGAGGAGGCGCGAGGCCACCTGGAGGTACAGGCGAGTATTGTAATGTATCTGCATCCGCGCTTCAATGCACCGCGATGCACCAATCACAGGGGACCGGCGCAGCTGGCGACACCGAGGCCGGCGACTGGCAACATCAGGGCCAATGCCAGTATGACACAGACGATGGTTACCATCACCTTGCGACCCGTACCTTGCTGTGGTTTTTGTGCCATAGACGCTTCTCCTTTTTCAATAACGCCACTCGTTCAATACAATCAACCTGAGAGAAAGACAGCCCTACCGATTCCACCAGACGTAGGACGGACATCAGTCCGCCCACGTGAGCACGTGAGCACGTGAGACGTCACTTCTCAGGTGCAGGTGCGCTGACGCACACTTGACTCCTTGACCAGCGCGCGGCGCCCTTATCCTCTCAGCTTGAGGCGCATCTCCTCAGTACGCTCAAAGACACGCTGTATGTCCACGCCGTGATGGTGCTCACCATCATAGAGGATCTCGCCGCCAACCATTGTCATCAGCATATTATCCTGAGTTGCCGTATGGACGATCGCTGAATTGGGATCATGAGTCGGTGCCTGGTTTGAGTTGGAGAGATCGAGTGCAATGATATCGGCGTGCTTGCCGATATCAAGTGATCCCACGAGATCGTCGACACGCAGCGCCTCGGCTCCCCCGAGGGTCGCCATGTGAATCATTTGCGCGGCAGTAATGAAGTTTGAGCGATTGCCGAGTGCGCGTTGGATGAGGAGCCCGAGTCGCATCTCGGCCAGCGGGTCGGTGGCGTCGGTCGCCGCCGGCGAATCGGTTCCGAGTCCGATACGCAGACCCGCCTTGATAAACTTGTTGAGCGGCGCAACCCCCATCGCCAACTGAGCGTTACAGCGGGTGCAGACCGCCACGGCAATATCGTTGTCAACGAGTTTCTCGATATCCTCGTCGTCGACCTGTACACAGTGGATGGCGAGCACATTGGGTGCCTGAAACAGTTCCCAGTTGAGGATGTAGCGTACGGGGCTGGTGCCCGTGGCAAGCCAGGGCGGCATGTCGATACCATAACCGCGCTCGACCTCGGTGACATGGACGGAGAAGGGCGAGGACCCGTAGCGGATAAACTCGTACTCCTCTCGACTGCCAGCCAGATGTACCGCTACCGGAGTCCCGTCCAGGGCGTATTCGCCCATTCCCTTAAAGACCAGAGGGTGGCAGTTGTACAGAGCGGTTGGCGAGATGCCAATGCGCAGCTTGTCGGGATCTGCGGCTGCGCGCCAGGCAGCGATGTC
>JAIRXA010000071.1 GCA_031268525.1 Coriobacteriales bacterium
GCGATGGCCGATGCCTTGCAGGCACAGACACCCTACCTGCTTGAGGAAAATGCCCTCGATGTCACGGCGGCGCGCAAGAAGGGCACCGAGGAAAGCCTCATCGATCGCCTGCTGCTCACAGGCGAGCGTATCGCAGATATCGCCGAGGCTTTGCGTGTTCTCGCGGCACAAAATGATCCCATCGGCACCATCACGGAAGGCCGTACGCTTTACAACGGTATCCGCCTGCGTCGCGTGCGCGTGCCTCTTGGTGTTGTGGCGATGATTTACGAGGCACGTCCCAATGTCACGGCTGACGCGGCGGGGCTCACCCTCAAGACCGGCAATGCCTGCATTCTGCGTGGGGGTTCTCTGGCAAACCGATCGAACATCTCGATGACAAAGGTCCTCTACGAGGCGGGTCTGGCAGCCGGTTTACCCGAGCATTGGTTGCAGTCCATTGAGACCACGGATCGCGTCGCGACCATCGATCTGATGGGTGCACGCGGGCTCATCGACGTCCTTATCCCTCGGGGTTCGGCTTCGCTGATCCGCTCAACCGTCGAGAATTCCAAAGTCCCGGTTATCGAGACAGGGGAGGGGAACTGCCATCTCTATCTACATGAAGCCGCCGATCCGAACAGCATCATCCCCATTGCCCTGAACGCCAAGACTCAGCGTCCCGGGGTGTGCAATGCCATCGAGTCCGTTCTGGTCGATGAGGTGGTAGCCGAACGTTTTGTCCCCTCACTCCTTGAGGCTCTGGTGGCGGCAGGCGTGCTCGTCCATGCCGATGAAACCTGCCTTGCTCTTGCACAGGGGCTTGAGGATACCCTCCGCGAAGGAGTTATCGCAGCCACCGAACAGGATTGGGGGCGCGAATATCTGGCGCTTGAAATCTCGATCAAATGTGTGGCTGGTATCGCGGAGGCTATCGAGCATATCAACCGTTACAGTACCCATCATTCCGAATCCATCCTCAGTCAGGACTATGCGGCAGTCAGCCGTTTCCTGACCGAGATCGACTCCGCGGCGGTCTATGCGAATGCTTCAACTCGCTTTACCGACGGTGGCGAGTTTGGCCTCGGTGCGGAGATCGGTATCTCAACGCAAAAGCTCCATGCCCGAGGGCCTATGGGCCTCGATGCCCTGACCTCGACGAAGTTCATTCTGGAAGGAGACGGGCAGATCCGGTGAGCGGTAGACCTGCCGTGGGCACGCCCCCGCCGATAGCTCCGCGCTTCGACGCATTGATCGCTCAGGCAGATGCTGAGGCGCCGCTTAAGCTCGGCATTCTTGGCGGCACCTTTGACCCGGTACATCTCGGACATCTCCACATTGCCGAGCAGGCCTACGCTCAATACGGCTTGACCGGCGTTCTGTTCATTCCCACAGGCAGGCCCGCCTGGAAACTCGATCGCCCGATAAGCTCCGCCGAGGATAGAATAGCCATGCTGTCGGCGGCTCTCTCTGATAACCCGCATTTTGATCTCTGTCGCCTTGAGATCGATCGTCCGGGCGTGACCTATACCATCGATACGCTGAGAACCCTCAAGGCATACTGGGCAGACGCGGTTGAGCTGTACTTCATCGTCGGTGCAGACGCGGCCCACGAGCTTTCCGAATGGCGCGACGCATCTGCGATCGCGACCCTGGTGACCATATTGGCGGCACGACGGCCCGGAGTGCTCAGCGAGCAAAGCGATGGTGGCCTGCCCTTCGATCTGCGTCCCATCGACACGGTTCCTCTCGATATCTCCTCCAGCGAACTGCGCACGCTTGCTGCCGCCGGGCGCAGTCTTCGCTACGTCGTGCCCGAGCCCGTTCGTTCCTACATACGCGAACACGGGCTGTATGGTGAGGTTGCACACGAGGTTGTGGGCGAGGCGGCAGACGGAGCCGTGCGTGAGGCAATACGATGAGAGCGGATGCTGACATTCGCTATCAACAGGCCCGTGAGCTCCTGGCGCAGCGCCTGAGTGGTTTTCGACTTGAGCATTCCTACGCGGTTGCCGATACGGCAGCAACTTTGGCGGAAGTCTATGGAGTCGATCAGGATGCGGCACGACTTGCAGGTTTGCTCCACGACTGGGATAAGGGCTTGAGCGCTGATGAGTTGTTGGCGCGGGCTGCGTCTTTTGGTATCGAGCTTGTCGGAGGCAATGAGACCTTCATCTCCCTGCTCCACGCGCAAACCGCCGCGATGGCTCTCGGGGATGTCTTTGAGAATCTGGAGCCAGAAATCACCCAGGCTATCTCTCGGCACACTGCCGCTGCCGTGGATATGAGCGATCTTGATATGATCATCTATATTGCCGATGCCATTGAACCTCTGCGCACGGAATCGGATGCCTGCAACCTGCGCAATCTGCGTGATCTGGTTGGAACGGTCACTCTGGAGGAACTGTTCGTGCGTACTCTCGAAAAGACACTGGTCGACCTGCTCCGACGCCATGAACCACTCCATCCTTCGGCCTTGGAAGTATGGAACAGCTCTGTTATCCGATAAGGAGGAAGCGTGACGAAAGCAAGAACCCAGAAACAGGATCGTTCAACCCGAGAATGGGCCCTGATTGCGGCCCGGGCAGCCGACGAGAAGAAAGCGACCGATATCGTTATCCAGGAGGTGCGCACGGCACTCATCATCACGGATTTCTTCGTGATTGCCACCGGGGCGAATAACCGTCAGGTCGATGCCATCTGCGAGGGTGTCGAGGAGGCCTTGCGCACGGAGGCGGGCATCAAGCCCATTGGGCGCGAGGGAACCGACGAGCTGTCCTGGGTACTGCTCGACTACGGCGATTTTGTCGTGCATGTCTTTCAGCCGGAGATCCGTGAGTTTTACCGCTTGGAAACGCTCTGGAGCGATGTTCCGCTCGTCGATCTCGCCGAGGCAGGTATTCTCAATCCCCAGTATTCCGAGCGCATCGCAAAAATTGTCGGAGCTGAGGGCTGAGCCCTGTTCGCTGAGATTGTCGGAGTTGGGCGGCGACGGGGGCTGAGCCTCGCTCACTCCTTTTCCAGACGGAGTGGATCTCTGTAGTCGTCTTTCTTCTGGGCGATGGTTCCCGTATCGCGATTTCTGAACAGCAATTCGCGTCCGTAGGTCAGTGCGTCCTCGCCGAAGCGATCTTTCACACGATCGCTTGCCAAAACGAGCGACTGCAGATCGTCGGAGGTTTCTCCGGGGTTATCCGCCTCGGCTCCGTTCATCCCAAACAGGTCCAGTTGCTCGGCTCGTCCGTCGAAACCCGAAACCGCGACCCCCACCAATCGCAGGCTCTCGCCCTCCTGCCAGATGCGCGGTATCAGTGACTGCAGAATCGGTGTGAAGACGTGCTCATTGTTGACGGGGGCATCAAGTGCCTGTTGCGCGGTGCGGATTGTCAGATCACGAAAACGCAACTTGAGAGTGACCGTATGTCCGAGCAGATTCTTATGGCGCAGGCGTCGCCCAACCTTGGCTGCCAGCATCGCGATCGCTCGTCGGATTTCGACAAGCTCGGTGAGATCGGTCGAGAAGGTCAGCTCGTTGGAGATAGACTTCACGCTCTCATCCTGCTCGACCGGCGAGCGATCGGTGCCTAGACAGCGCTCGCGCATCATTTGGGCATTCTTGCCGAAGACGCTTTTCAGGATGCTCTCATCGGCGGTCGCAACATCGCCAAGCGTGGTGATACCACAGTCTCGGAGGCGCTCCTCGGCGACCCGTCCGATGCCCGACATCACGCGAATCGGCAGGGGAGCGAGAAAGGCGACCTCGCTCCCGGGATAGACGACCGTCAACCCCTGAGGTTTGTCCCTGTCCGATGCGACCTTGGCCACGCTCTTTGAGATGCCCAAACCGATCGAACAGGTGATGCCGAGTTCGGCGACGCGATTGCGGATACGGTCGGCCACCAGCACCGGATGCTCGCCGGTGTAGTGCCCGGGTGAGATGTCGAGGAAGGCCTCGTCGATGGAGACCTGCTGGAGACGAGGGGAGGCGTCGGTCATGATGCGCATGACTTGCTTTGAGAGCTCGATGTAGCGAGGGAAGTTGCCTGGCGTCCAGATGGCGTCGGGGCACAGGCGCGTAGCCTGCAGCGAGGGCATGGCTGAGCGCACTCCAAAGGTCCGTGCCTCGTAGGAGCAGGTTGAAACCACACCGCGCCGATCGGCGTCTCCGCCGACGATTACCGGTTTTCCGCGCCATTCAGGATGATCAAGCTGTTCGACCGAGGCAAAAAAGGCATCGAGATCGAGAAGAAGTACCGCTGCTCCCTTCCAGGGAAGCAGGCTGTCGATACCACTCAGCTCAGCTGCGCCTCTCTCCATATTCTCCAGTATACACGAAACGAACAGATGTTTGCCAGTGTAAAACAAGCAGGGACAGACACGTAGGTTGATCCGTAGGGGCAGAACCTACGAGTCTGTCCCCGCTAACTCCTGCGGAACAGAAGGGAGATCATCCGTGATTGCTCGCTTGACGATACGGTCGAGACCTCTTGCGAAGAACCACTCGCTGGATGACTGAATCTCGTCAGCTGACCACCACCTGATCTGCTGGAGGCGCGACCTTTCAATCTCTTCCATGTTTTCCAGAGAAACGTCCTCATGAGCCACCCTGACAAGGTAATATCTCTCTTCGGAAAGAAACTCAGAACCTGAACGAGTGCGAAACACCTTATTTACAAAGTAGCGGACAGGTCCGACATCGCCGACTCTGAGGTTCAGCTCTTCATACAGCTCGCGTCGAAGCGCGCCCTCAAAAGTCTCTCCGTCATCCACGCCGCCTCCTGCCGTAACCCAGAACGTCTGTTCTTGGAGAAAAGGAAAATCGAACTTCATCAACAGCAGTCTTCCTGCATTACTGACGAGCAGTGCTCCGGCTCGTCGTCTGGTTTTCATCAATCCCATCCTCCGTCTGTGAGCTTCAGGGCATTTTGCCATCGAGTAGGTCTGTTCAAAAAAGAGACCTTAAGAATTCATACGACGAATCTGGCGTGCGTCTATATGGAACTGATGGATTCGCCGATAGAGCGTTGCGCGTGACATGTTCAGCGCATCGGCAGCCTTTCCAACGTCACCTCTCGCCTTCGTTAGGGCGGCGATTATTCCCTCACGCTCAGCAGTATCCCACAATTCGATATCAGGCGTGTTTGTGCCGTTCCAGCTGGCTTCAGAAGTCACTTTGCCAAGCTCGCTCTCGGGGTAGCGATTCACTTCCAGCCCATGATTTAACTCGGATTCCAGAGGGCTCGGTGCTCCCGGCTGTGATGCTTCTCTTGTCGGATTTTGCCAAGACTGTTGTCTGACGGTCATCGGGCTGATGTTGACAAGAAGATCCTCGCCCAGAGTGTCCTCATCTTCTGATGCATAGAATGCACATTCGATGCAATTCTGTAGTTCTCTGGTGTTTCCCGGCCAGTGATAGCCGAAGAGTATCTTCTTAAAGCTCTCAGTCATGCTCTTGTGTTGGTTTGGGTACCGGTCATTGAAATAATCAAGAATCCTCTGCGACAGGTATCCAATATCCTCTGGGCGATTACGCAGTGGTACGATATCCAGACGCAGGACATTCAGACTGGTGAATAAGTCCTGCCGAAACCTCCCCGAATCAACCTCATGACGCATGTTTCTGCTTGAGGCTACGATCAAACGAATATCTAATTCCTTATCCTGCAAGGCGCCTACTCGGCGTACGATCCTATTCTGGACGACCTGCAAAAGCTCCGCCTGATACTCAAGGGGAAGCTCGGCTATCTCTGACAGGAATACGGTTCCCCCGTTGGCGAGCTCCAATTTGCCGGGGTACCCCTCCTCCCTGCTCCCCGGCGCAAAGCCCTTTTCATAACCGAAAAGCTCACCTTCTACCTGCGCTCGGGGCAGAGCGGCGCAATTGATGGTCACGTAGGGAGAATCAAAGCGTGTTGAGGCGTTATGGATAGCCTGTGCAAAGATCTCCTTTCCTGTGCCTATCTCACCCTCGATAAGGACATTCCCATCATACGATGCAAAACGGCGAGCTATAGATATCGCTTTAAGCATCGTTGGGTTTATGCTGGATAAGTCGTTAAAGGTATAGCTGGCGCGATTGCCAGAAAGCGCGTTGACCGCCACAAGGACCTGTTCCTGCTTTTTGATATTCACGCTGAACGCACGCTTATTGAGTTCCATGAGCGATGACGTGATGTTCACGCCGCAATAAATGGTCCGGTCTCCGATAATCAGCGAACTGTTCTCTGAAAAAAATCTGGTGTCTGTTGCCCAGTGTTCGATCTGAGTCCAGTCGATGGCAGGCATGAGCTCTCGGAAATCGGTTCCCGCTAACATCTCGGGCTCGATACCCAGCGTTTTGCGCGCCGAGGTATTCAGCCAAACAGGATGGAACTGTTCGTCGAGCAAGAGGATGGCTTCCGG
>JAIRXA010000113.1 GCA_031268525.1 Coriobacteriales bacterium
TTCACCAGACAAAGATATTGCAGGAATTCCAGCTCTGATCCGATGTGGTCAAGCGGCTCGTTGCTATTCGCTGGCTGTCCGACTCCGCAGGATCGGTAAAAACGCTCGACGGCCATTGATTCTGTGTTAACAAACAGAAGTGGTTTGACGTCGGCCCTGTGTGCCCACCAGATTCCGGCGTAGGGTGAGACTGCTGGCCTGGGTGCCCCCACGAACAGACGAGTGTGCTCAATACGTAATTCATGGAAAAGTTCATCAGCGTTTCTGCCTTGGTAGACGGCGAGTTCATCAGCGCAGAGGGCCACTCCCACAGCATCAAGCTCGTTGGCGGTACCCAATTCCACCACAGCCTCAGAATACTCCCCCGATATAATCGCTCTTACCAATTCATGACTGGTGCCGAGGAACGCGTGGGCCAACAGCTCATAAAGGGCGGCTCTATTCATCCATTCCTGTTTCATCCTCCATCCCTTCCTGCTCGTGTTGTGGTGATAGTGCCCTGCGCCAGGGCAACAGGGAGGCAAACCAGCGCCAGTGTGCTACCCCGTGCACAATCAACAGCGCCAGAAGCAGCTTGGCGGACAGGGAGTGTATCGGATTCCAAATGAAATACCCAGGGGAAACAAAGCCGAACAAGGGGACTATATGCCGTGAGACCATCAGACCTGAAACCATGCAAACCATAAAGACGATCAGGGTTGCAACATCAAGCGCCAGGTTGGCCGTGCGTACTCTTTCGCCTCTATGGCGAAAGGTGCTGACGATCCAATCGAAGTGTGTCGCACAATGCACGACAAACACCAGTAACAGCCCAATGCTGACCCATTCGTGTACGGCCCACCCCGTGATCAACGGGTTGGCCGCAACGATATAGATGATGGTTGCAAGCAGATCGATGATCAGGTTTCCTGATGTCTTCACGGTTACTCGCCATCTCGCTTGTTTTTCGCAGGTCTCTTTTCCATCGCATACACCATCGCTACCAATGCCACAACCAATAGCACAGGCGCAAGTATCCAGAGGTTCATGCTGGCTTCTGACGGTTTTGATCGCATGCCCTCTATACGGTCCCAGGCGTGGCAGTTGGTATCGGTGCAGCCAACGACACGTGGGCAGTTCATCAAAAAGTTACCGTCGGGCGTTGGATAGGGGCCAGCGGCATGGCAGGCGCCATCTGGTTGCATACAGCCGGCAACAGGACACGTCGTATCTACTGCAATGCGTTGCGGTAAAGCAACCACATCGCCCCCGCCCAAACGCGTGACAGCGAATACCACTACTCCTACCAGCAAAAATACGATCACTGTCAGAATGAGCCTGCGTGCCATTTCAGCCCTTCACCTGTCAACTCATCCGGCTCTCCACTGCATTGACTGGCCAGAGAGCCGGAAGGGATGTGAATCTTCACCTCGCATACCGTTTCATCAAAGCGATACCCCATCTGGCTGCACGGGTAAAGCAGAAGGCATGCTAATCCCTGTCTGCTGTATCCGATGTAGTCCTGGTAATCGGCTTGAGCGGCAAGAGACGCAAACCCAGTAACAGCAAGAACACGCCCAAGCCAAGCACACCAATAACAACGCCCAACTCAAGTGGTGAAGGGAAATATATCAGCGAACCACCCAAAGAGGAGAAGGCCTGGCCCCCACTGCTCAAATCGGGGCCCGTGGACAAACTCGCAAAATCGAGATTCGGAATCTGAAAGCCGCCGATCAGCAATTGGATACGCTTGCACAGTATGGCGAGCACCGAAAGCACTGAGGCCACCAGGATCAATGAGGTCTTACGCAGCGATGGGACAAAGGCGATAATCATGGTGATGATGCCGAAGATCACTTCTGCCCAAAAGTATCCTGCCAACGGACCGGTGGTGAGCAAGGTAACGGTTTCTCCACCCTGCCCTCCCGGAAATCCGGAAGTCAGCAAATCGCAGCCAAAGAAGTACAGATCAACAGCAGTAAAGACACCGAGCAATCTGGCCATCTTGATCAAGTTCTCCTGCCCGAGCGAGAGATAGCCCGTGCGATTGAGCACGACCACTACGATCAACACCAGGGCAAGGCCGGAAAGCAGTGCCGACGACACGAACCAGGGTCCAAGCAGGGCCGTATACCAAAATTCGTGAGATATCTGTAAACCAAAAATCCAAGCAGTCACTGTGTGCACCAGCACCGCACACAGCAACGCTATGGCAGAGAGCACCCTGAGTGCCGCGGCCGTGCTGCGCCCGCTCTCAGCTCTGAGAGTTGCCCAGAGGTAGATGATCGAGATGATCAGATAGATTGTGAGCACGATGATGTCCCACATCAAAGGACTGGTCAGATTGGCATAGGCAAACAGTTCCCACACTCGGAGCGGGCCGCCAAGATCCACCACAACGAAAGCAACAGCAAGCACGGTGCAGCAGATTGAGACCCAGACCGCTATCTTGGAGATGCCCCCAAAACCCTTAATGCCAAAAACTTTGGGCACTGACGAGATGATCAAACCACCCGCCGACAAACCGACAAAGAGCATGAAAAAGATGATGTAGATACCCCAGCTGTCGAGATTTCGCATGTTGGTATTAACCATGCCACCAGCGAGCTGAAACACCCAGAGAGCAATGCCTCCCAATGCTACTACAGCAGCGATAATAAGAGCGATTAATTGCCCCTTTGAGCGGTGCTCAGGTGCAGCGGACGGAGGCGCAGCCTGAGATTGTGCTGTTTGAGCAGTCATAACTTCCTCCTTTCCTCAGACCAGATAATAGATGGAAGGCTCGGTGCCCTTATCGGTTAACAGTTGACGATACTCGCGCTGCACGATGAGCTGTGCGACTTCTGAAGTAAGGTCATGCAGGTCGCCAAAGTGACGCGCATCGGCTGGGCAGGCGTTGATGCACGCCGGCTCCTCTCCGCGCGCCAAGCGGTGCGCGCACAGCGTGCACTTCTCAACGGTATGCTTTTGGTGAGCGGGGACATCAGCGTCACCGACTGCGTAGTCCATAGCGTGCTTCGGCTCTTCCCAGTTGTACTGCCGCACGCCCGTATAAGGGCAGGCGGCTATGCACATGCGGCAGCCAATGCACTTTTCGTAATCCTGAAATACCACGCCGTCTTCCTCGCGCTTGTAGGTGGCACCAACAGGACAGGCACGCACGCAGGCAGGATTGGCGCAGTGTTGACAGGCAAGGGTAATGTACTCGCGCTTGAGATTGGGATACACGCCACTGGGGGTATCTTGCGCGTCGCCGCCTTCGGTGGTCGTGCGGTTCCACCAGTTTCCATCGGGCAGGTTGTTCTCTATTTTGCAGGCCACGGCGCAGGTGTGGCAGCCCACACAACGCTTAAGGTCAATGGCCATTCCCAGTTGCACGCTCATGAATGCACCTCCCCGTTCCATAGACGTACGTTACACACTGCATCGAAGTATGAGTCGTTGACCCCAACCGGATCATAGTCCGAGTTATGCAGCGAGCCCCAGCAGCCAGATTTGAACTGATAGATTTGCCAACCTTTCGGGTATTTGACCACGCCTGGCTTCATCTCTTCGGAGAGTCTGGCCAAAGCAACCGCATGACCGCGGGTGTTGTAGACCTCGACGTAGTCTCCTTCACTGATCCCTCGCTCGGCCGCGTCTCTGGGGTTCATCCGCACAATCGGCTCAGGCTCAATCTCGCGCAGCCAGGTACTCTCGGCATCCTGCGTGTGATAGCGATTGCGCGCCCGCTCGCTCATGAAGATCAGCGGATATTCCTGCATCAGTTCATTCTCATGCCACGCTTCCGTGGGCGGGAACCAACGCGGCATATGCTCGGCATCGAAGTCGATGGTCTGCCCAACGTCCAAACGCGGGAAGGGAGTGTCGACGTAGATCTCCATGCGACCGGTGCCCGTTGGCCAGGCACGCGGAGCCACATAGCCTTCAGGGAGAAAGCGGATTACGCGCTTCTCCTTCAGGTTTTCGACCGTCAAACCAGCAGCGATCATCGACTCTGAGTTCAGGGCTTCATGGAGGAACTCGTCGTTGGTCATGCTGAAAAAGTCACCAACACCCAGGACCTTAGCCAGTTCAATGGCGATCTCGCCGTCAGTCTTGCTCTCAAAAGCTGGCTCAACGGCTTTCTCCATATACAGGACATAGAGGTCGGAGCCGAAAATGTCTTCTTGCTCATAGTTGTTGGTCACGGGCAGAAGGATGTCGGCATATTTGGCGGAATCGTTGAAGGTCAGGTCGGCCGTGACGATGAACTCGACGTTTTCCAGGTTCTTGACCACCCGATTGGTATCCAGGAATCCGCCGATGATCGAGGAGCCGGCCATGAACAGCGATTTGACCGGGAAGGGCTCACCCTTGAACATGCCGGTCTCCAGGACATCAAAGCACAGCGCCAACTTGGCGATGGCCATGGAGTTAAAGCCGGTGGGATACGTATAGGCGAGATTGTACGTCGGACCATGCCAACCGCTACCAGTACCGGCTCCCGGTTTGCCGGTATTGCCGGTGATTGCTCCAAGCAAGCCCAGGGCATGCCCGTTCTGCACACCGTTGTTGTAGGACTGTGATCCATAACCGGTGTGATGGAAGACTGGCCCTGCCGTGATAATATCGGCCAATGCATGGATCGTCTCCACGGGCACGCCGCAGAGCTCAGTCGCTTTTTCGGGTGCGTATTCGTTAACCACTTCCAGCAGCATATCCCAGGCTGTGCGCGTCTGAATACCGTTGATGACATGACTACCTTCCAGGGGCGGTTCAGCCACGACTCCCAGGGCGCCGGGAGCATCCGCTTCAGGATCCCAGACCACCGGGGGATCAATCACTGTTGGCATGCCGGTTGTCGGGTCGATGGGCCCTTCGCTCGGCTCCACGCCCAGATCACTCAAGCGCAGATACATCCTGGTCTGCTGGTTGATCAGCACAGGCGCAACCGTAAAATCGCGGAGAAACTCTTGGTCGTGCTTGCCCTCTGAGACGATGTAGCTGCTCAACGCGAACTGCAAAATGGTGTCGGTGCCCGGGTTGGGGCGCACCCAGAGATCCGCCTTTTGTGCCGCAACGGTGAAGTTGGGATCGACGACCACGAACTTCATGCCATGGTTTTCGCGGTTGGTGGCAATCTCCCGCCAGTTCTGCGTTGCGGCAACGGTGATATTGCCCGACCAGGTGATCATGGCGGAGGAATTGCGCAGCTCTACCCAATCAAAGGGCGGGAAGCCCCAGGTATTGTAGGCCGGCCCAAAGACCTTGTTCAGGCCTTTGGCCATCGCCATATCGTCGCACGACGCACTCTCGGTCAGACCGACGATGTTGCGCAGGCGAGTCAGCAGGTAACTGTTGAGATAACCGCCGCTCTTGGAGCCCGAGCCCTCGACAACGATGGATTGTGGTCCAAAATCTCTGATATAAGCATTCCACTTCTCTCCGATCTCGGCCAGAGCTTCATCCCAGGTGATCTGCTCCCACCTGCCTTCTCCGCGCTCTCCCGCTCGTCTCATCGGATACTTGATACGATCGGGGCTATAGATGCGCTGTAGATGGGCACGACCACGCAAGCAGGGTTTATGGTGGCGCGGGTCCTCGGGCCAGGTGTTGATGGAGACCACTTTGTTCTCGCGCACCTTAACCAGACCCTGGCAGGAATAGCAGCCGGCGTATTGGCAACCCGACAATACTGTCTTCTCCTCGGTACCTGGCGCGACAGCCGCCCCTGGCGCGATGGAACTGCACCCAAGGGCGCTACTGCTTAAGGCCACGGTTCCTGCCGCCAGAGCTGCAGTCTTGAGGAAACTTCGCCGCGTCAGGTCTGTTTCGGGTGAGGCTGATTGCAGCTGGTCGCTGGCGCGCTCTAAAACCTTCTCCCTCTCTGTCATCTCTCCTCCCATCCTGTTAAGGGCTGTATGATGCGACTACAAAAATCACAGCAATAGCTTAGAGGAGATAAATGATGTAGAGCATTGCAATTTTGATGTATATTGTGATGTATCTTTTGGTATTACTGATGTAGATTAAGAGAAATACTGAGTCAGTTGAGACCGTGAATGTACGCCGAATTTAGCGTATATGTTGGCGATGTGCCGGCGCACCGTCTCCTTTGAGATTATCAGACGTTCGGCGATATCGACCGGCCTATAGCCGGATATCAGAAGATAAACCACATCATTCTCACGCGCGGTGAGCGCAATGTGTTCAACCGTATGAGCTGAGCTGGAGCCGCCGTCGGCCATCAATGATAGCTGGCTGAACACCGCCTGTGTGAAATCACTGGCTTGCGTCGTGTTTATCAAGCGACTCATGATTGGCAACAGGTCACGATACTCGTTCACGAACATCTGAAGTATCTGTTCGTGTTCGGCCTGTTGCAGTGCGATGCTCAGCGCCGTTTCTGCTTCCTGGGTATTTCCTGCCCGCTCCTCATAGATACTCAACAACAGATAGGCATAGACCCAGTTGAGACAATCATCCCGTACAACAGACGCTGCCAATTCGCGCATCTCGTTCAGGCGCTCCAGTTGTCCATGGGCTAAAGCATGCGCTAAATCCAGACGCCTCCAAAATAAGGTCCCGCCATAGATCTCATGCGTCTGTGCTATAAATACAGCAAAGTCAAAATCTCCGCCCTTGTCGATCTCAAGAATCATACTCAGCGGTAAAGTCATCATCAAAAGGCCATAGGAAGAGGTCCTGGCGGAGAGTTGCAGTCTGTCTAAAGCCTCTGTTGTGCGCCCACGTGAAAAACAGAATAGTGCACCAAAGGCATAGGCGGCAGACAAGTCTCGTGAGGCAAAGCCTTCTTTGGAAACGTCCTGGTACATCTTTCGATGCAACTCGGCTTCTCCCAGGGCACCGTGATAGTAGGCAGCGTTCGTGCGAGCAAGGTAGAGATTCATGGAGGTCGGACGCATGGGGTTTATGATGTGCCCGGTCTGGAGCGCTTTTTCTGCGTAGGCCGCTGCGCTTCGGAAGTTTCCCAGCTGTCCTTCCGCTGCGGCCAAAAATGCATTGTAGTTTGCAATATAGCCCTGTCGCCCATGTGCAAGAACTTGCGGCAGATGTTTTATCAGAGCATCGCGATAGCTCAGGAAATCGAGGATATAGGCACCGACATGAATTGCCTGAATAGCAGATATGCGCAGGAAATAATCCTCAGGTGGAAGCAGTTCAAGTGCGCTTTGAGCATCCAGGCGCCCCTGACTATAGTTGCCTTTGAGCATTTCGAACTGGGCCTTCAGGGCGAAAGATTCGGCATAGAAATCCTGGGAGGGGTTGACAAAATGCGCGTGAGCCACCTCCGCGCAGAGAGAACTGAGCGCGGCATCCTCCGAAAGCACCGCCGCTACAGACAGGAGGCTACATATCTTTGGATTCGCCAACAGCAATTCGTCGGGTAGCATACGACCCCAGGAGTAGAACATGAAAATCCGATCATCCATGAACATCGAACGCCAATGGGTGAGCATCAGGTTGATGATTCGCTCATAATCGTTGATCCGTCGGGCACACTGTGCAGCCTGGTTATTATTGCCTTTACGCTCGTACCACAGGGTGGCGCGCTTGAGTACCTCATCGATATTCAAGCCCCTCGAGCGTTGGGCCCCTTGGCGCAATACGGCCAGAAAGAACGGTTGATAGCGATACCAGATTACCCCGTGGCTTCGGGGCACCTCCTCAAGAAAGACCTTTGAAGTAAGGAGCCGATCGAAGGCCTGTGTCACGGTAGCGCGATCAAGGCCAGTGATATCTTCGGCGAGTTCAGTGCAGAAGATGTCGAGCAGAGCAGTTGTAAACACCACACGCTGTTCATCTGGAGGCATCTGTTGGAAAACCTCTTCCAACAGATAGGTTGATACAAGGATTAACAGCTCGGGAGGCAGTTCAATGTCTGTTGAAATCTGGGAGGCGCTCAAGGAACCGGAGTCTGGCAGAGGGGCTGACGTGATGCGATCTTGCCGGGACGGCGGGGCAATGACAGATGAAAGACGAGTCGCAGCAACAGTGCCATTCCCGTCGAAAGCATCAAATAGTCGGATAGCGGCTGGCCAACCATGTGTTACATCACATATCTTCTGGGCTTTTGCCAGCGAGAGCTTGTGATGGTTGAGAGCAAAGAGCGCCTGCGCTTCCTGCGCCGTGAAACTCAGGTCCTGGTCGGTTATCAGACTTATTCTGTCCTCCATGAGCATCTGAGTCAGGCCCAGATGAAGCGGTAGGCGAGAGGCCAAGATCAGGTGCAGAGACCGCGGCGCATGGGCGATGAAATACCTGAGGAACTGGCAGGCATCGCTGCCCTCACTGATAATATGAGCATTATCTATTACGAGTAATTTTGCAACTGTCTGTGATTCCAGGGCGAACAGGATTGCATCGATATCTGGCAGCTGTTCATCGAACAATGTCTGAGACAGGTAGGAGCAGAAACGCCCGATGTCGATATCGGCGTCATCGAGGGTGAGCCAGGATACCTGTCGTGTAGTGCTCAACCGTCGCTGACGCATCACCCATTGAGCGAGCATTGCTGTTTTTCCAAAACCGGCAGGTGCAATGACCAGAGTAAGCTGCGCGGCACTTGTCGACTTGTTGAGCAGTGCCTCCAAATGCGACCGCTGCAACAAGGTGCCTGCGAATGCAGGCGGCTCAGTCTTACTTTTGAGGAGATGTATCTTTTGCACGACAGACAGAGCGTCCCTCGCTTCTAGTAGCGGTTATCAAAAATGCGCTGGGTCTTTTTCTCGCTGCGCGGAAGGTCGCCGATGCCAACGGCTTTGGGCACGATACTCAGGGAGAGCTTGGCCTTGATGATGCCCTGCAGCTCACGCTCGACCTGATGCCGCGCCGCTTCGGGCGCATCGGTCTCAAAAAACACCGTCATGATGTCTTTACCATTGAGGTGGTCGATCATGACCTGATACTCGCTGGAAGCGCCTGCGGTGGCTGCCAGTCCTTCTTCGATATGCGCGGGAAAGAGGTTGATGCCCTTGACTTTGACCATGTCGTCGGAACGTCCGATCAACGTCTCGATGCGCGGAAACGGGCTGCCGCAGGGGCAGGGCTCTGGCACAAAACGCGTCAGGTCGTGAGTGCGGTAGCGCACCAGCGGCGCGCCCTCCTTGCGCAACGTGGTAATGACCAGTTCGCCGGATTCGCCATCGGGCACAACCGCACCCGTTGTTGGATCGATGATCTCAAAATAGCAGTAGTCGTCCCAGAGATGCATTGCCGAGGAAGCCTCGCAGTTGATGCCGATTCCCGGGCCGTAGATCTCCGTCAGGCCATAGATATCGTGTAGCTCCACGCCGAGTTCATTGGCGATGCGGTTGCGCATCCGCTCGCCCCAACGCTCCGAGCCGATGACCCCTTTACGAAGCTTGATTTTCTCGCCGATGCCCTTTTCAGCGATGGTTTCGGCAAGCAGTAGGGCATAGGAGGAGGTCGCGCCGATGACCGTTGAGCCGAGGTCGATCATCATCTGCAGCTGCTTGTCGGTGTTGCCCGGACCCATGGGGATCGCCATCGCGCCCAGCAGCTCGGCTCCGAGCTGGAAACCGATGCCCGCCGTCCACAGGCCGTAACCCGGTGTGATGTGGATACGATCATGTTTGGTGATGCCCGCCATCTCATAGCAGCGCGCGAACATGACGGCCCAATCGTGCACGTCGCGAGCCGTGTAGGGGATGATCACCGGGGTTCCCGTGGTGCCGCTTGAGGAGTGGATACGCACGATATCCTCATTGGGAACGGCAGCAAGACCCAGCGGATAGGCGTCACGCAGATCGTCTTTGGTCGTGAACGGCAGGCGCTCGAAGGCCGCCTGAGTTGTGACGTCAGTGACTTCGATATCCGCGAATCGCTGTGCATAGAAAGGGCTTTTTGCCTTGATGTCTGCCAGCACTGTGGGCAGCGCCTCGATCGTTTCCGGCCTCATCTCCATGTCTGTTCAACTCCTGCCTTGAGCGCCTGATGGTTAAGAGAGCGGTACTGCGGTTTGACGAGCCTGTCCAGCGCTGTGGTCAGTGCTGCGAGATCGAGCAGCGGTGGGTTCGTGGAGAGCATCGCGCCGATCAGGGCCACATTGAGGATGCGCGTTGAGCCCAGACGAGCGCAGAGGGTATCGCCATCGACTTCGACAAGGACGCCAATGCGTCCGTTGGCCGCCTGAGCACGGAGCTGATCGAGGGGGAGGGGATTGGGGTTGGAGTTGGAGAGGGTGCTGGGGTTGGTTGCGGTGAGGTTCGTGCTGGAGTCGGGGAGGGGGTTGGGGTTGGTTGCGAGTACGGTGGTCGCGGCTGGGGTGAGTGCGGCTCTGGTCTGCGCATGCCGAGCCAGCTGAGGCGGATCGATGGGGTGTATGGCTGTGATCACCGTGCCGCCGATCTTGAGATAGGGTAGCGCACGGAGAGTCTCGGTCGGCTCAAAACCGATGAGGATATCACAGCCGCCCTGATTGATCAGCGGACTGACAGAGGGACCGATGCGCACATGGCCAAAGACGCTGCCGCCGCGCTGCGCCATGCCGATGGTCTCGGCGGTACGTACCGGCAGACCCTTGAGCAGTGCTGCCTGAGCCAACAGCTTTGAGGCAAGCACGGTTCCCTGTCCACCGACACCGGCTACGAGGATGTTCAGACTGGGACTTGTTGGGGGTGTGCTGTTCGGATTGGAGCTTATTGGGGGCGCCGCGGGCATTTCGGAGGTCGTGGGAGTTAGGGGCGCCGCGGGCATTTCGGAGGTCGTGGGGGCTGTTGATGTCATGGGAACCTCGGGCGTAAGACTACTCATCGAGGATCACCCGCTGATGCAGAGGAAGAGCGCAGGGCGTCGAAGGGGCAGACATGAGTGCACAGGTTGCAACCGGTACAGAGGCCAGTTTCGATGACGATGCGCCCGTCGCGGGCAGTCAGTGCCGGACAGCCGAGTTGGTTTGTGCAGATAGAGCACATCGTGCAGGTACTTTCGTCGCAGGTGGGAGGTGTGGCAGGCTTGGTCAAGGTGATGCAGGGCGCCCGGAAAACGACGGCGCTGACCTGAGAGTATTCGATGGCTGTTCTGGCAGTGGCGATGGCCTGCTCAAAGTCAAAGGGGTCGCAGACGGCGACCTGCTGTACACCGCATGCTCGTAGGATGGCAGGGATCGAAAGAGCAGCAGCCGCATCCGTGGGCGAGGCGTCGTAGCTCATGCGCACACCGGTTCCCGGGTGCTGCTGAGCCCCCGTCATGGCCGTGGTGGCGTTATCCAGAACGAACAGAGTCACATCCGCATGGTTATATACCGCGTTGATTACGCCGCTGATACCACTTGCGAAGAAGGTCGAATCGCCCACAAAACCCAGATGTTTGATCTCAGGATCGACCCAGCTCATCCCCTGCGGCACGGTAAAGCCAGCTCCCATGCAGACGCAGGTGTCGACGGTGTCCAGCGGCCAGGCATTGCCCAGAGTGTAGCAGCCGATGTCTCCGCCCCAGGTGGCGGCCTGTTTACCGAGTGCGCGTTTGACGGCCAGAAAGCTGGCGCGATGGGGACAACCGGCGCAGAGCACCGGTGGTCGAGCCGGGAGGGTCGATGGAGTGGATGAGGCTGGGACGGCCGGGGTCGATGGAGTGGACGGGGCCGATGGAGCAGCCGAGGCCGTCGGAGTAGACGGGGCTGGTGGCGTAGACGGAGTGGTCGGAGTGGCCGAGACGAAGGTGGTGGTCAGAGTGGACAAGGCCGACGGGCCGGGCGAGGTGAACGCGATGGCCGAGTCGCCCCCGCCTGTCTCACGCAGAAAAGCAGTCAACTGCCGCGAGATGATGTCGATGGAGTTTTCGCCTGCAGCCGAGGTATTGTGCGTGAGCTTACCGCTGATTTCGACCGGGAATTTGCGTGCGCCACACAGACGCAGCAGTTCGCGCTCGACGACCGGCTCCAGTTCCTCAAAGACAAGCAGGTGTTCGAGTCCGCCCAACATGCTTGTTGCGAAGTCGTCGGGGAAGGGATAGGCGGTGGCGATGCGCGCAAGGCGCAGGTCAGGAAGGAGGGGCGCCCCGTCAGCTGCAGACCCCCAAGACGCGAGGGCATCA
>JAIRXA010000018.1 GCA_031268525.1 Coriobacteriales bacterium
ATGCCGCTGCCGCCTTGAGCTATCTCCATGATGGGCGTGAAGCGACTTACGATATCGGCTACCTCGATGGTGTAGAACTGATCTTGGACGCCGTAGACGACATCATAGGATTTCGCAAGGTCAAAGCTGCCGCCAAAGAGCTTGGGTGTACCTGCGTTAAAGCCATTGGCTACCGTCGTAAAGTTCTGAGTGCCACTCTCGCGGAATTTGAGCTGGCGCACAGCCGCGTTCTTCCCCCCGAGGTCTGATATACCGTAGCCACAGGTTGCCAGCGCATACGGGCCATCTGATACGGGCTGCGCGCTATCGTTGGCGCGTTGTGTGAGTACGCTGTCTATGTGCGGCTTGTCATAGGCAACAACTGCTATCTGAGCCGTGCACTGCGAGCTTTTCCCGCGCGTGTCGGTGACGGTTGCGGTTATGGTGTTTGTGCCTGCGCTGTTAAGCACCCCTGTGCTCAGCGACGTGGTAGCAGACGACTTTCCGTTGCCGGTGATGGCTATCGAAGAAATACCGGCGCCATAGCGCGCTGAGTATCCCGACAACTGCGCCTTCGCTCCACTGCGCCCCTGTACGTAGATGCCCCAGTCAGACGGCACGACAGGCGAGAGTAGGTTATATACCTGCGTCACAGCCAGAGAGCCCGGCAGCGGGGCGGCATCCGTTGGCACGGTGACCAAAAACGATGCCTGAGTGGTCGCTATCTTGGTCGTACCGTTTAAGGTTTCCACCGTACAGGTAGCCGTGCCGTTCGCAGCAGAAGGTATCTCGGCAAGCCACGCGAGTGGGATCTCCAGACTGTCGGATGTCGTGATGTCCTCGTGAACGGTTGACTGTGTACCGAATGACCACGTTACCCTGTGCGTATAGGCGCTAGACTGGCGGGTGATGGCTGCCGTTATGGTGGCGCCAGCATCAAGTGAGGCGGCAGAAAGCGCTACGGTGGAGCCAGACAGCGCGGCAACGGTAACCGTTGCCGTCTTTGAGGCCAGAGGCGAGGAGGCTGAGCCCGTCGTCGAGCCGTTGGTGTAGCCGCCATACCCGCTGACAGTCTGCCCCCATACAGCCACGCCGACCTGCACGCTTTGTATGGCCGCGGTCTTCTGTATCGTCTTTGAGGTTGACCATGCGGCAATGTGAGACGAGCCGTTTGTGATCCCGGTCCCGGTCGAAGAATAGCTGCCGGAAATCCAGCCTCGGCAACCGACGCCGTTTTGCACCGATGCATCGGAGTAGGCATAGCCAGACAGCGTGATGGTGACGGCTGTGGCCGTCTCTGAGACCGAGTAGGTACCATAGCCATAAAGGTATGTTCCGGCAGAGGGCTTATAGACCCCGCTGGTCGTCAGGCTCGCCATCATGCGCTCCTGTATTTGAAGGTGAGGTTGCCGTTTTCCTTGAGTATCCAGTCGTAGTAGCCCACGGAGGCAAGGCCTATGGTCAGGGCACTTGATACCTCAAGTCTCGTGTTGTACATGCGATTGTTATAGATTGCCGCAATCTCAGTCGCACCCTGCATGAATCCCATGTGGGTATTGTCGATGACGGTCTTGAAGTCGCTTTCAAGACGTCCTATCTCCATAGCGTCGCCATCGAAGCGATAGTAGGTGTTACGCTCGGCGACATCTGCGGCAAACTCGTCTGCAAGCTCACCGAGGGCTTGAGCGCTCTGCTGAAATGACAGCTCGATGGAGTCATCACGAACTGATATCTGCGACTGGAGGTTGGTCACCACGGTTTCAACGGTGTGGCTGGTCGCATAGGTTTTGGATACGGCAATCAGTACCTCATCAGGCAGGGTATCGATTCTGGCATCGGTTTCGGTGCTGTAGTCATTGATTGCGTGCTGTGCCAACAGCGCGTCGATCTTTGCGTCATCAGCCGCCTGCTTTGCGTTGGCGGCATCAATTGCAGCATCATCTGCCGCTGCTGCCGCCGTTGCCGCAGCAGTAGCCGCCGCTGCCGCCGTTGCCGCTGCTGCGTTGGCGATAGCCTCGGCCTCATTGGCGGCTGTCTGTGCCGCAGAGGCGGCAGAAGCGGCCTCAGATGCCGCATTGGCTGCCGCCATGGCCTCTTCTGTCGCTTCGTCAATCTCGTCTTGGAGACGGTCGCCGCCGCCCTCTACGCCGATCACCTCGGCGTACGAGCCACGGATGGAGACCAGCAGCCGATCACCTGACTTGCAGGCAACCATCGTAGGCAACTCGTCGGGCTCATCCGGCTCGTCGTCCTCGCCCCCAAAGCCATCGAGCAACACCCACACCCTGCCATCAGAAGAATCAGACGTGGCCAGCCCCGTAGCGATGACAGGCTCCATCAACAGGGAATTGCCAGCGCTTGTCGGCTGGTAGGCAACGCCGCCGAAACCGCGCTCGGAGAACAGGGCCTGCCCCAGGTATATCTCTCTAAGGATAGACATTGCCCAGCGCTCCATTCACTATGTCAAGCACGGTTCTGGTCGGTATACCCGGCTTGAGCTCGCGATCCATCGCGTGTACGATCCCGACCACGTCCGTTCCGGTCTCAGCCCGAACGAAGCGCACCGCGTCACCATGTCTGATCGGCGCGAAGTAGTGGGATATCTCAACAGAGACGACAAGTGATAACATCCGGTCGTAATACTCCTTGCACTTGGCAGCGACCTGATCGGATGTCTCCAGCTCATCGTGGCGATAGTAGGCGTGCACGCGTCGCCCACGCTGATAGTAGGAATAGGGAGACGAGCTTGGCAGCTCCATGCGCCTTGCCATGCCGCCGTTTTTCGAGCTGTAGACATTGATGCCCGAGGGGATGTCGTCTTCAAGTGAATCTATGGTCAGCTCATCGGCGTACATGCAGTTTTCATCATCGACAAAGGTCCACACGACGGGGCGATCCGCAGGTGCCAGATAGGGCTTCATGACCAGTTTGCCGTGTGTATCGACATCAAGGGCGCCAGCACCGATATAGTCGGCGACGAAGTTGATGGTCTTCAAGAACTTCTCGCCCACCTTTGAGGTGCACACAGATGAGGCGGGTTTCTTTTGGATGTTGACGGCGGGGTCGTAATACATCATCGCCTCGTCAAGATCGTTGAAGTAGAAGTTCAGATGATTTATGGCGGGTGTTGTCGGATGCCACATGACATCCTTTGCCAGATAATCGGTCACCCAGCGATAGATGCGGGAGTGCAGTTCGACATCGCGATCTTTTGCCCCTGCCGCATAGGCTATGGACCTGCGGCGCATGAACAGGGTCTCAAGCTCCATCCTTTCACGCTCACCGTCTATCTCCGTCTCGTAGTAGATGCGCAGAAGGCGGTTGTTGATGTCGGGAAAATTGATGGGACAAAACGAGCCTGTCACCCGCTCGTCTGAATAGTAGTTGTAATTGAGCACCGCCCCCTCGCCGAGGTCGATCTCATCATATTCGTCGTCGATGTTATGGGGATGAACGAGCACGCCATACACCCGATCAGACCGGTTGGCTTTGCGCAGATCGATCATGGGTCTATCCGATCTTTGTCATGGCGATGGATACCTCGGTAGCCATGCTCTCGCCGGTGTCTGAGAAGTCCATGCTGTCAATGGAGACGATTGCCTTTTCCCCGTAGGGCCCACGCCATGTGACCGCGCCTCTGTAGTTGGCAAGCTCTACCAAGATATCGCGTGCCGCCGGGTAGAACAGCTCGCCAGTGAAGCTGATCTCGTGTGATGTTTTGCGCCCGTAAAACACCGCCGGATATCCCGTTGCGCGTGCGAAGTAGGTCTTGTTGTCGGTGTTGTCTATGGTGTTTTTCCAGTCAGGCGACATCTCAAGACACAGTGAGCGCTCATTGCCCTGCCCCCAGTTAAACCAGAACCGCCCCTCAGAGGGCAGGCTGAGTGTTCCGGATACGACCTGCGATTTGAGATCAGCCGACATCGCAACCACGTCGTAGTGCATATCGACATCAAGCGGCAACATCCGGTAGGAAAGCGTCTGACCCACACTGAGATTGATCGTGTCGGTTGTACCTTCAGGGGATGCCAGCGTAAACGCAAGCCCCGTGATGGGACTGGCGCCACCACCATCGGTTACGGTGAGATCGACCCTGCTCTGTTCGGGATGTCTGACGATGGTAACAATGGGCAGATTACACAGCGAGGACGACATCGGGCAGGTCGCCACAAAGGCCGTCTCGGCGCCGTCACAGGTGACATAGAAGCCCTTGATGTAGACCGTATCCCCCGGCTGCGGCTGTTGGATGAAGCGCGTTGTCAGCATAGAGGCGGCCCCGCCTGCCACGATGGCGGTATAACGGACGTTACGCTCTGCGGTGATCAGCTCGCCGCCAGCGCTGCCAAGCCATATGCCGTCAACGATGATCGAGCTGTCATTGCGCTTCCAGTCTGTCTCAACCGTCAGTCGATACCCGGCAGTGGTATCGGAAGGAGAGCCAAAGAGAACAAGACTGAATGTGCGTGTAAAGGTAGCCGTCGCAGATGCGGCGTAGCGTACCGGAAACACCACCGAGCCCGAGTAGTCGGCGTCCCCGCCGCCCCGTGGCTTTACCTGCACCTCCAGTTCCGCATAATCGACCGTTGCGGGTGACAGGTCAGATTGTGTATAGGTAAAGGCCTTTGGCCAGATGTGAAGCGTCAGATTGGGCTGTGCCTCACTTGCGAAATCCACCTTGATCCATGCTCCCCACTCACCCATCTGCGTTGCCCCCGCTGCGCGCGTACGCGTGCGGTAGCGCCCCGTGAAGGTGGTGTCGGTACCGAGGTAGTCAAAGAGCACGTAACGCGTTACAGAGCCACCTGCTGGCTTGTCGAAGCTGCGGTAGGTCTTGCCGGAAAAGGTAGACACCACATCGGTGAGGGCCTTGATATCGGGCTTGTACATCCTCACATCCTCCCTCTGCGCTCAAGGCGATCCATGAACACATCAACGGCGCTTTCTGCCCTGACATCTCCCGTCATATCCACGCTGCCCACGGTGTAGTAGTTGTTGGTAACCGTCCCACCGACCGCAAGCGCACCGCGAGCTGAAAGACTACCCAGATCCACGGCGAAACCTGACACGTCAAAGGCGCCGTCCATCATCTTTTCCATTGCGCTGCCCACCACCGGAGACGCCTGCAGGATGCCAAGGGCCACGCCCTGAGGGATGGGGACGCCTAGCTCGCGCGCCGCTATCATGCCTTGCTTGATGACGTAGCGCAGGGCGTTAGCGATAAGCGAGCCGCCGGAATAGACGCCCTGAGCAATGCCCGAGGACATCTGATATCCGATGCTTGATGTATTGTTTGAGGCAGTCTTTGCCGCATCGATCGCCGCGGTCACCTGACGCGACGCGGCCGCCACGACGCCCGGCGTACCCTGCGTGATCCCTGATGCAAGATTTGCCGCGAGCTTTGCACCCACGGGCGCGAGCTTCATTGCACCAATCGCCGTCGTGAGTGTTGTCGCAAGGATACGCACGGCTCGCAGCGGGATCTCCTGACCTGCGTGTATCCCCTCGGCAAACTGCGTCATCGCCTGCGTGCCAAGAGGTGCAAAGCTCGCCTCTGACGCGCCCGTTATGGCGGTATTCAACATCTGGGTGACTGCAGCCTCCACCTCGGGAGCCGCCGCGGTGATCGATGTGGTGAAGGTGGTGACGATGGCCTGACGGGCAGTGCTCTCTTCCTCGGCAGCCGCAGTCGCTCCCTCGTTGAAGCTGGCGATCGCCGCCGCGCCCTCGTCGGCTAAGTCGATGTCCCCGAAAGATCCGACAATGGCATCTGTGGCAGCGGTACCGGTTGAGTTGAACTGGTCGACGACATCCTGAAGCTCGGTGTCGGTCAGATTTACCATCTGGGACAGGAGGCTTCCATACTTCTCGACACCGCCGCTTCGTATCTCGTTGATGAACTCATCGGAAAATGAGACGCCGGTACGCGAGAAGACGCCTTGAAGGTTCGCACCCCATGCCTCGGCGGTCTGTTGGTTGGCTTCGAGGTTGGCAACCCAGTCGCTAAGGGAGGTCTCGCTGTCACTTTCGAGGCGATTGAAGCCATCAGTCGCCCGAGCGACAGCGTTGTCTATCTCTCCCGAGAGGTCGCCGAAAGACAGGCCAAGATCACTCAGGCGCCGACCGAGTTCATCAGAAGACAGTCCGCTGTCAGCCATTGCCTGTACGAAGTCGGCATTCTTGCCCATGTACTCCTCGATAGCTTCAACCATCGCGTTTTTTGCTTCTTCGACAGCTGCGGTCTTCTCCGCTTCGGCGCGTGCCACCTCAGTCGCGACTTCCGATTCAGTGATGCCGAGCATCTCGAGTTCCTCGGTGGTGTAGTGGTATCCGCTTGCTGCCTTCTTCGCAGCCTGTTCCACCCGGATCTGGTGAGACGCCAACTCAGACGCTCTGATGGAGGCTGCGGCTTGAGCTGCGGCATTCTCGGCAAGAGAGGCGTTGAGGGTATTTATCTGGGCATCTGCCGTATCCCAAGCGCTCGTGTCTATGTATATGGCGCCATGGACAGCCCCAGTCCCTTGTCGTGGACGTTCTCCTAGCGCTTCACGTTCGGCTTCTGCTGCGGCCAGATCGTTTGTCAGCGTAATCTCTTCCCGGATAAGCTCGACGTACGCATCCTGAGCGGCATCTATCTGGATGCGTGCCTTCTCCGTCTGGATCAAGGTGTTCAGGGCTTCAATTTGTTGCTCGTAGGCTTCACGTTGCTCGATGGAGGATGTGGTCAAGTCACCCTGAGCAAGAGTCTGTGCGTCAATGAGCTCTGCGGCAGCCGGGGACAGTTCATTGAGAGCCGCAATCTGAGCGGCCAGCTCACCCTCGGATTGCGCGGACCCGTCCGATGCGGCGGCAAGATCGAGGATGGTTGACTGTAGGTGCAGGAGCGCTCCAGTCTCAGCATCAGCAGCCTCGTAGCCGTCATTGATCGATTCCATCAGCTGCTGGTGCGCCTCGATGTCCTTATTGATTTCCTCGGTCAGCTCTCCGACGGTCTTCTTCGTGGCCTCGAATGCCGCAGATTCGGCATCAAGCGCGCCTTTTGCCGCCAGAGCTTCATCCGACAGCTCGCCATGCGCATCCACTGCCGCGTCGTAGGTCTTCTGCGCATCGTCAACGGCTTTCTTCTGACGCTTTGTCGCCTCGGTAAACTGGCCCGTTCCCGATGTCGCATCCCCGAGCGCCCCGGCCAACATCGTCACGAGAGGCAGGAGCAGCGAGAGCCCGATGACAATGGGCCCTATGGGAGTTGAAGCCAGAGCCTTACTGAGAAAATTCGTTGCCGTGGCAAGGGCGGTGGTAACCGGTATGGCGGCCGCCTTGACGGTGGTGTGTGCCGCTTCGGCTGCGGCGCCCCCCTTGGTGGCTGTCGTCTCGGTAACCTTTGCACCCGTGGCTCCCTTTGTGGCCGCCGTGTTGGCTGTCTTTGCGGTCGTGTTGGTTTTGGTCGCCGTGGTCTCGGTGGTCTTGGCGGCGGCAGCTCCCTTGGTGGCCGTCGTCTCGGTGGTCTTTGCGGTCGTGGCCACCTCGGTGGCAGCGGTCTCTCTTTCCCTTGCCCCTGTGGCCGAAACTACCGCCCGCTCCTCCTCATGAGTGGCTGCGGCAACATTTGAGATCCACGTTCTGAAATTCGAGCCCAGCTCCTTCATCTTGCCAAACGCCGCCATCATGGGGCCAAGAGCTGCGACAAGACCGACAAGTCCCATGACAAGGCCCTGTGTCGCGGGGCTTGCGTTGTTAAAGGCACTCGCCATGTTCTTGATGACGTCCAGTATGGGCTGTGCGGCGCTCAGGGCGTTGTTCAAAGCACCGACCAGAGGGCCGCCCATCTCGGCTGCGATATTGGTGAGCTGGTTTTTGAAGATACCCATCTCGCCTTCGGTGGTCTGATAGCGCTTCTCGGCCTCGGAGCTCAATGCGATATTGGCCTCCCACGCATCGGAGGCAAGCTCTATCTGTGAGCCAAACAGCGCCGAGGCATTGCCCAGACGCTTCATGACGTCGGTCTGGCGAAGCGAGGTGACACCCAACTGGTCGAGTACGATGTTGAGGTTGCCTCCCGATTGTTGCACATCGCTCATGCCGGTAAATACCGCCTGTAGGGCCTCGACGGGGCGGGTAGTCCACGCCTCGGAAAACTCCTCGACACTCATGTTCGTAACGTCTGCCCAGACACGGACGGTCTCGGTGTTGAGCGCCACGTCCTTGTCTATCTGGCTCATGATGGTCGATATCGCCGTACCGCCCGCCTCGGCGCTTATGCCGACAGAGGCAAGGGAGGATGACAGCGCGAGTATCTCGGCGTCAGTCATGCCTATCTGAGAACCTGCCCCACCGATGCGCATCGCCATGGCCATGATATCGGCCTCGGTGGTGGCGGCATTGTTGCCGAGCTCCACGATGGTTGAGGCGAAGTTGTCAATATCATCCTGCGCCATCTGCGTGACGTTGGCGTACTGGGCTATCTCGGTTGCCGCCTGCTCCATGTTCATGTTGGTGGCAACGTCTAAATCGGCAATGACCCCGGCAAAGTCCACGAGGTTTTCCTTGGAAATACCCAACTGCCCACCGAGCGCCATGATCTCGGATATCTGATTGGCAGAAACGATCTTCTGCTCACTCATATCTTTGGCGGCCTGAGCGAGTGCTTCGTACTCTTCTTCTGTGGCGTCCACCGTCTTGCGCACCCCGGCAAAGGAACTCTCAAAGTCAATCGCAGCCTTTACCGCGAGTGCGCCGAACGCAAGGATCGGAGCCGTGAGAGCGGTGGTCATGGCCTTCCCGGCGGTGATGAGCCCCTTGGATATCAACTGCACGCGCTCTTCGGTTATACTTCTGAGCTTTCCGATCTCGCGTTCGTATTCGGTGGTGTCTGCCCCTATGTCAATGACGACGCGTCCATCGCTCATATCTCATCCCCCCAGATGGCCGCATCGCGGGCGAGTACCTCTGCCTTTGTGCGCGGCGGGAGTTGGTAGATGTTCTTCATTTCGCGCAGGCGCTTTCTTTCCTCATCTGGCGCCTTGGGCGGTATATCAAGTGTTCGATAGCCGATTGCGGTCATGGTGGCGCTCTTATCACTCAGGCCCTCAAACAGCATCATGAAGCGCCACCAGTGCAACTCGGTGTCGGCGTCGGTCAGATCAATGCCGTACTCACGTTGAAAGTCAGCCACGAGACGTCTCTGATCGGCACACCAGTCAAACGTTCTGGTCTTGGAGCCCTTGCGTGAGCGGGTCAGTTCGGCGAACTCATCCATCCGGGCAAACTCCATGGCAGCTGCGATAAGCCCGTCAAGGTGTTCGGAAACGATATCGGCGGGCAACAGATCAGGATTTCCAAAGTAATGCATCACCACGCCCATGCCCACCAGATCGGGGGGAAGGTCGCTTTCGATGAGCTCCTGTACCTGTATGGAGGTGCGAAAGTCGGTGTTTATGGGTAGCGAGCTGCCACCTACCACCACGGCAGACGGCAGCTCGTTTGTGATGACGTTTATCACGAATGCCTACTTTGTTGCAGACGGTGAGAAGCGCCCGAGTGAGACTTCCAGCTCTTTTACTGCGGCGTTGGCGTTGATTGCCTCCTGCAGATGGTTGAACAACCGGAGCTCTTCCAGTATCGACGGCTCTTCACCCTCAAAGATTTCATGCTCGGCCTCAGCTCCCAGAAGCCTTTTGATGAAGTCATGAATACGCTCAGATGCCCAGACGTATACCCCGCCGGATATGTCACCGACGTCGGTATTGCCTAAAGCAAGCGCAAACTCGAGCATGTCCTGTTGCAGGTCTGCGTCGCCGTAGTTGGCTCGATACTCGCGCCCCTTTATGGAGACGACAATCTCAGAGCTGTTAAACCGGAAGTCCTTCATCGCGGGGCTCCTACCCTAAGGTAAATATGCCAGCCGTCGGGTCGAAGGTTCCGACTACCCAGCCGTCAGATACCATCGTCAGCACGCCGGTTGTCTTGATGGGGCCGTTGGCGTCGCCGTCAAGCGGGTTTCCGTTCCATAAGAAGTCGGCCTTCCTTGCCGGGCGGGCCGTAGCGCTACCCTCTTCTGCCCAGATGCGGACGACCGAGGTGGCAACGTTGCTGTCGTCTTCATGCTCGACAAACCAATCCTGCAGGGGCTGATCTTCAAGATCGATATCCACGTCGTACTTGTAGGTCTTGCTCGCCGCGTACTCGGGCTGAACCTTGTTGC
>JAIRXA010000040.1 GCA_031268525.1 Coriobacteriales bacterium
CGACGCAATAAGTTTCGATACCTCAGATTCAGGGTCATCGAGGTCGCCGAAGTAGCGGGCTCGGGCTGGGCATGCACTGATGCACGCCGGTTCCTCAACCTTGGCTAATCTATGCACACACATGGTGCATTTCTCTACTACGTGTTTTTGATGGGTGGGAACTTCACGATCACCTAAGACAACATCGATAGAGTAAGTCGGCTCTTCCCAATTAAAGCTCCTGACCCCCGTATACGGGCAAGCCGCTATGCACATCCTGCAGCCGATACACTTGTCGTAGTCCTGGATGACCACCCCGTCCTCCTCGCGCTTATAGGTGGCACCAACCGGACACACCCGTGTGCAGGCAGGGTTCTCGCAGTGTTGGCAAGCGAGAGGAATGAAACTCATTGTGACGTTGGGATAAACACCCGCAGGCGTATCGAGAACATTTCCTCCAATGGTCAATATCCTGTTCCATGAGTTGGTGTCGGGGATATTGTTCTCAATCTTGCAGGTGATGGAACAGGTATGACAACCAATGCAACGCCCTGTGTCAATAACGAATCCAAGTCTCATTTCGATCTCTCCTAAACTTTCTGGATATCGACAAGACAGTCAGCATATATCTGGCTGGCAGTAAGCGGCTCCACATAGCGCAGAGACAATTCGTTATGATGGCCGCTGATATAGGCATCTCGTGACCAGCCGCGAACCATGCTGCATGCACCGAGCGGAAGGCCGTCGCTGATAAAGGCTTTGAGGGTCACGCTCCCACGATCGTTGAATATCTTGACTATGTCGCCATTCTCGATACCGCGTTCTAAAGCATCTTCACGGCTGACATAGACCGAGGGCTCAGAATTGAGTTCCTTAAGCCAGGGTAGACCACCAAAGTGTGTATGCACAAAGTACTTCGAATGCGGCTGCATGCACGTAAGGGGGTATTTTTCACGCAGAGGATTGTCTGCATAGACCTCTCTGGGCGGCTGGTACTTGGGCAGATAGTAATCGCGTTCATCGTAGACCTGCCCAAAATCCATGCGCGGTGTGGGGCTCTCCTGATAGATCTCCAAGCGCCTTGAAGGAGTATAGAACACCTTGTCGCTGAACATGACTCCGTCGGGAATACCAATGTTGTGTATGACCTTCTCCTGTTTCAACCTTTCCAACGTGATTCCTGCCTGCTCTGCGGGGCTGTCTTTGAAGAACTTTTGGAGAACTTCTTCTTCAGTGTTGTTAAAGTACTCACCAAACCCCATCGCATCCGCAATCATCGAGATTGTCTGGAAGTTGCTCTTCGATTCATAGAGAGGCTCAATGGCCTGCTCGGAAAGCTGCATATAGGGAGAGGCTACCAGGTTTACTGCCTCAAACCAGTGGCAAGCAGGCAAGATTATGTCTGAATACATGCAGGTGTCGGTCATCCGCGATTCATGAGTCACAATAAAGTCAATTTGTGGAAGGATCTCTTTGAGTAGTTCATTTTGATCTGATAAATTGGAAAACACATTGCTGCCCATATTGAATATCGCCTTGACTGGAAAAGATTCGCCCTTGAGTTTCCCCGTCCTCACGATGTCGGGGATGATGACAAAAGGCATCTGCGGCGAGACTTGGCCATTTGGCGAAACATATTCACTGGTGGACAATCCAATCCACGGAGATGCCGTGTACTGCTCGCCGGTACCGCCACCAACAATGCCGATATTTCCAGTCAACGCTCCGATAGTGGATGTGGCATGCCCAAAAGTATCAGCATTGCCATATCGGTCTGGACCAAATCCAGTCACCAACGTTGAAGGGCCTTGAGTTGCATAAATCGTTGTGATGCCTTCGATCTGCTCAGGATCAAGTCCGGTCATCTCTGAACCTTTTTCCAACGTGAACTCTGAGACTTGATCCTCAAGGAGCTGAAAAGCAGTAATGACTTGAATGCCCTCGACACTGTACGCACCATGCAATTCTGGGTTTGCACAATCGTAAATGGTCGCGTAAGCATTGGCGTCTTGATCCCAGACAATCGGGGCATCTATCGGTATTTCTTGACCAATAAGCGGATCGAGCCTCTTGGTTGACTCTATTCCCAAGTCTGACTCCCTTAACACCTTGCCATTCTCCTTGATGAGAAAAGGCGCATTGGTGTATTTGATTACATAGTCATGATTGATCAGATCCTCGCTGATTATCAGGTTCAGCATGGTCATTGCCAATGGGATGTCAGTTCCTGGACGGATTGGGACAAAAACGTCAGCTTTTGAGGCAGTTGTCGAAAACCTGGGGTCAATGACAATCAGTTTGGCACCGGACTCCTGCGCCTCACGGTAGTGATGCCAAACCTGGATCTGAGTGTCGGCGGGATCGAAGCCCCAAAGAATAATGGTTTTGGCATTCTGCGCATCCCAATAGGCATTTCCGCCGCAGAAAGGACCGCCCGTCACTCGCTGCTGCCCCATGGCGATACCCCAGTCACAGGAGAAATCATAATATGAAGCACCAATGGTATACGCAAAACGTGTAACAACTCCACCAAATGATTGGAGGAGTGCCTGATTTCCAGTCATGTTGGCGACAATGATGCTCTGATAGCCAAACTCCCGCCCATAGCTGTTGAATCTCTCTGCTATGGTTGCGATAGCCTCATCCCAACCTATCTTCTCCCACTTACCTTCTCCGCGCTCACCGCTTCTTTTCAAAGGATATTTAATGCGCTCGCTATGATAGATCCATTGGATGTTTGTGCGCCCGCGCAGACATCCTCGTCTGTCATAGGTTGCTGGTGGATGAGGCTCAAAGACGGGAATGTCTTTCTTGGCTTCAAGGTGTACCAGTTTTCCATCACGAACGCGAGCATCAAAACTACAATTGCCGAATGCACAGTTGGGCACACAAACAACATTAAATACTTTTTCGCCAGCATTACCGCTTGTGGTCACTCCTCCCAAACTACACCCAAAGCTACTCCCCAGCATCGCCGTCCCTGCAGCAGCGGCCGTACTCTTCAGGAAGCTCCGCCTCGTTAGCCCCGGTGATTTTTCTGCTGTTTCTGACATTGCTCCTCCATCCATTCTCCAAACCAGAATGATGTGTTGAAACTCTCATAAGCCCACGCGCCCACGCATTAAAAAACGCGTCCGGTTTATCAAGGGTTCCAATGTAGTCAGAATCGGCCGATCCTTCTGTCCTATTCTGTCATAGTGTCTGATCGTGAGTCAAGAGAATTTGTATGACAAAGTATGACAGCTTTATCCTATGTTTAGGATAAATAGGAATCTGTCTGACTCTGCTGAAAAGCAAGAGAACGTCAGTCGACCTTCCACCTTCAAACATTTGGAAGTCATAGTAGAATTAATGTTATGATTGCAACGGAATTTCAGGAATTAATGTTATGATTGTAACGGAATTATATTGAGCCAATGACCGAGTCAAGGAGGATACTATGAAAAGAAAGATAACAAAAGAACTCCTTGCTTGGAAAACAGCAGACAAGCGCAAACCACTGGCTTTGCATGGGGCTCGTCAGACAGGAAAGACCTTCTCTGTGCTGGAATTCGCAAAGAGTAATTACCAAAACCTTGTCTCTATCGATTTCTCCGCACAAAGGGACATCGCCGCCGTATTCGACGGTGACATCATGCCTCATGCCCTGCTTCCGCAGTTACAGGCAAGGCAAAAAACGATGATCGAGCCGGGTAAAACCCTGTTGTTCTTCGATGAGGTTCAGGCTTGTCCACGGGCATTGACCTCCCTTAAATATTTTTACGAACAGGCACCTGAATACCATGTCATAGCAGCCGGAAGCCTGCTTGGAGTTGCACTCGGTCGAGAAGAGTACTCTTATCCAGTCGGCAAGGTCGATGCCTTGATGATGAAACCATTGGACTTCGAGGAGTACCTCTGGGCAGCTGGCGAGAAAGACCTTGCTGAACTGATACGACAAGCTTACCAAGAGAACAGGCCTTTCGGTCTGCATGATTACGCGATCCGGCTTTATAGGGACTACCTGTACTGTGGCGGAATGCCTGAGGTGGTCAAAATGGCGACTGCGACGGCGAGGACTAGGGGGCTGCCGGGGGCTCTGCCGCAAGAGGTTCGTCGACTCCAGGGCCTGATAACTGAATCCTATCTAGCCGATATGACAAAATATGCATCGCCGCTTGACAGCACGAAGATACTCAACGTCTGGCGAGGCATACCGGAGCAGCTTGCCAAGGAAAACCATAAGTTCCAATACACCACGATTGCTTCTTCGGCACGAGCTCATCAATACGAGGCGCCTATCAACTGGCTTAAAGCTGCTGGGTTGGTGGAGTTTTGCTATCGTGTCAGTGAAGGAGTCGCCCCTTTGCGCGCTTTTATGCAGCAGGACTTCTTCAAGCTTTACCTCTTAGATGTCGGGCTGCTTACGAGCCTTTATAACGCGGAACCGGCAGACTTGGAGCCATCCGCAGACAAAGCCTCACGTTTCCGAGCCGGAATCGCCGAGAACTTTGTAATGCAACAGCTTATCGCAGCGGGAATTGAGCCATTTTATTGGGGCGTGCCTTCCAAATCCGAGGTTGAGTTCGTGATTCGTTCCAAATCCGGATGCGTGATCCCCATCGAGGTTAAATCGGGTAGAAACGTAGGCGCTCGAAGCCTGGAGGCCTACCGCATTGCTCATGACCCGGACTATATCATCCGCTGTTCAACAAAGAACTTCGGCTTTGAGAACCGCATCAAGTCGGTTCCTCTCTATGCCGCATACTGCATCGATTGATCCTGCTTACTGCTGAGACCAGCTCTATCAGGATAGCTAGAAAATATGACCGATGATTCGGTCATATTTTCTAGACAGAGGTACCGTCTTTTGTTCGCTATGCACTGGTTGTTTTGAGCGATTATGTCGCGTGCGTCAGATTCAATCAATGTGACGTGTGAAACATGCACCATAACACGTGCTTAATTGCTACTACAAGCATGTTTTACGCCCGAAGAATATCAACTCTATAACCCGAAGAATGTTAACCCTGCTGCAAGGGGCTGCAAGGGCCGTAAGGCCCTTATTTACCAATTAATGTTGAGATTTACATTTTTTGTCAGACTATTTATGCAGTTTGTTACCTTATCTGCTGTATCTCATTGCCCCTACCTATTCGCTTTGTCGGCTGGACTGTCCGCGAAGCCATCGCTGAACGCGCTTGGTATCACGACCGTACCGCCTGATCTTCTCACCGACTCGTAAGCGAGATGCATCGTGCGGAGTTTCATGGCATTCTCGTTATTCTCGTACGCGACTGAGGCATCGGCGAGCATTTCGGAAATGTCTTTTTCTATCTCAGCCAAAGCTATACGGGCATTCTTCTCACGTTCTACGGCAGCTTCAAACGACATCGCCTCTTGCAGTTCCTTGGGAATGACAATGTCTCGAATCTCAACATCAATAATGGCTATTCCCCATGATGAAAGTTTGCCTTCTATCACACCTTTCAGATCTTCATCGAGCTGATCCCGGCGAGACACAACCTCTGCGACGGTGGTACGACCGATGGCGTCCCGCATTGTTGTCTGGGCAACCCAGGCAACGGCGGAAGCGTAATCTTCGACCTCCACGCACGCGTTCTTCGTGTCATAGACAACCCAGAACAATACCGCGTCCACATTGAGCGGCACCAGATCAGACGTCAGGGTTTCCTCGGCCCCGAAATAGGTAGCCATAACACGCTGATCGATCCGTAGAGGTTTATACTCGATGATCGGAATAGTCAAAACAAGCCCAGGACCCGCGACACGATTGAAGCGCCCCAGTCTCAATACCACCGCCTTCTCCCACTCTTGCACAATGCTCATCGATGTCGACACAAGATAGGCACAGACGAGACCAAGCAGAACCGCGGCGATGCCGATGCCGTCAAAGAGAAGCCCGGCAACAGTTAAGGTAAGTGCAAAAACGACACCGAACACCGTGATGGTGAAAACAATTGCTCCGTTTCGCGATGCCGTTCTTCGATTGGTGTCAAACCGATACCCGTCATACATCGGATTGGAACCGGAAGATACCGACCAGGCATTCAGCGCCTTGCTATCCTTTTTCGTAGTTCCTGCTTTTCCCATGATCATTCCTCCCAGGCAGGTGCTCTTCTCGGGCAAGCCCTCTTCTCGGGCAATTGCTACCTATCACCAAGTTCATCTTTTACCGCTTGAAGCGTTTTATTGAACTGAGCCTCGATACCCTCAGGCGTCATGCCCAATTCCTGGCAACGCTTGAAGTATTCTTTGGTCACAATCTCAACGGTTGTGGCAATGCTGACTCCGGGTTTGCCGCTTACGTCACTGACAAAAGCGCCTTGCCGAGGCTTGGATTCAATATAACCATCTTGTTCCAAACTGACATAGACCTTACTTACCGTGTTGTAGTTGACATTGATATCAGCCGCGAGACCACGAACGGTGGGCAGTTGATCTCCTGACAGATACTGTCCGGATACCATCAGATAGATAAAGCGATTCTTAAGTTGTAACCAGAGAGGAATACTGCTCTTTTCATCGATTCTGAAAAGGCTCGCGTTGCTGGTAGTGTCAGGCGTTGACTTAGTCATACATCGTCATTCCCTCTAAACGAAGCTCAGTATTTTGCTCTTCACTGTTCACATAGCCCTCGACAACATCCCCAATGTATCCTACTTCGACAAGCCCAGAGCGTAAACAAAAAGCACCGACCAGTACCAGGACCATTGCAAGTGCCAGAGCGGTTTGCGCGGATCGTGTGTCGCTCTTGAGAAACAACAGCTCCGCTACCAGGGGAAACAGCATTCCACAGAGTATGAAACCAAGCCACCAGACCAGTGCTTCCGACCCCGAGAGCAGGTTCTTTAAGGATTCCTGTGCGGCGGTACTCTCCGCGCGGCTTGCGATCCAGAAAAACGCGGCGACACATACAGTTTCAAGAAGAATCACCACTGAATCCGCCAGAACAATTCTCCGCAGCATGGCTGAGCACCATTCGTTTCTTTCAGAAAAGAACCCGACAATGAGCACTACGGCACTGCCAGACGAAAGCGACGATAAAACAAAGAGGATTGGTATCAGTGGATTATCCCAGAAATGCACCGCTTTCATACTGAAAAGCAGAAGCCCCGTATAAAGCATGCAGACAAGGGATAGGCACAGTGAGATGATTTCGACACCTCTTACAAACACCGTACCGATTGACGGTAGATAAAACAGTCGCGGAAGAACGAGCAGGAACCCCAGGAGAGCCAGAAACACCAATGCATATGCTCCGATGGTAGGAATGGATAGACTGGGGGTAGAGAGAAGATTCAAGATCCTGTCTTGACGCCCAAGATCAAGGGCAAGACAGACAATACCCAGCAACAGTAAGCTCTCGCCTACGATGAATCCGGCGTTCATAAAGGGCTCGCCCTGTTTTTGCGCCACTGTCGAACGCTGGATTGAAGTTCCGAAAGTTTGTCTCAAAAAGAGCAAATCGATACATGCGCATACGAGAAGAACTCCGGAGCCGCAGCCGCCGAGAAACAAATAGCACACTGACAATACGTCGAACATCTATCGGGCCCCACTATCGGACGTACCCACGGGCGTGAATGCTGCTTGCAGACAGGAGACTGCATGCCGTCGCGCGAGCCTGGGCGTCAACTTCCTCAAGTTGTTCGAGGGAGACGACTGGCTGCTGATCGTAGGCCTCCAGGGCCCCGGCAACCGTACGTTCGATGTCGAGAAAAGAACACTGATCCGCCAGGAAGGCAGCTACTGCCACTTCGTTGGCAGCGTTGAGCACGCAGGGGGCGGTGCCACCGGCCCTCCCAGCCTCCAGCGCCAGACGCAGACAGCCGAAGGTAGCGAGGTCAGCAGGCTCAAAGCTCAGCTGCCCCTGGTGTGCCAGTGCCGCGAAATCGAGGGGAGCGGTGGGCGCGTCCCAGCGCTCGGGATGGCTGAAGGCGTACTGAATGGGGATACGCATATCCGTTACCCCAAGATGGGCTTTCACGGAACCATCCACAAACTCCACCATGGAATGTACGCAGCTCTGAGGATGCACGACCACCCGAATGTCGTCGTAGGAGGCCTGGAAGAGGTGATGCGCCTCGATACATTCGAGGCCCTTATTCATCAGCGTCGCGGAGTCGATGCTGATCTTGGCCCCCATACTCCAGGTGGGATGCGCAAGTGCCTGCTCTTTGGTAACGCTCGCCAGCTGTTCGCGCGTATAGCCGCGAAAGGGTCCGCCACTCGCCGTGATCCACAATGCGGCGACCTCGGTTGCACTCTCCCCTACGAGACATTGAAAGATCGCCGAGTGTTCGGAGTCTACGGGGATCATCTCGCCCGCTCGACCGTCGTTGACATCGACCAGTGGCATCATCCTGCCCGCCCGACCGTCGACGATGTCTTGGGGATGGAGCTCATCCGCCTGCCTGGCACCAGCCAGCGGCATCAGGAGATCGCCACCAACCACCAGCGATTCCTTGTTGGCGAGCGCCAGGCGCTTGCCAGAAGCCAGTGCATGGTAGCTGGCACGTAGTCCCGCCGCACCAACGAGCGCATTGAGCACCACATCGACCTCGGGCAGGGCTGCCAACCCCCCAACTGCAGCCGCACCATCTCGACTGGCCAGAACCACCTGCTCGGCAGGCACACCAAACTCGCGTGCCTGCTCGGTCAGCGAGGCTGCGTTGCTGTGAGCCGAGAGTGCACTGATACACAGCCTATCCGGATGGCGCCGCACCACATCGAGCGTCTGTCGCCCAATAGAGCCTGTCGATCCCAGCACCACAATGTGCAGCGGTGCTCTGTCGGAGCTCTGTATCCGGCGAGTTGTGATCATCCTCTCATTATACAGACATCCGGGCCGGGAATCGCAGGCCGCCCAATCACATCATCAAAGGGGCGACAGGAAGCGAAGTGGTGAGGGAGTTGTGAGGGAGTTGTGAGGGAGTTGTGTCTCTACATCCCCGCAAGGCGAAAGACCAGCGAGGCGACCGCCGCGACAACTATCAGCGAATCGCAGCGATCGAGGAATCCGCCGTGACCAGGCAACAGATTGCTCGAATCCTTGAAGCCCGTGGAGCGTTTGATGCGCGATTCCACCAGATCTCCGAGAATGCCAAGCCAGCCGCAGCCAAGGCCGCCGATAATCGCCCACGGCCAGGGCAGATCGAAGCCGGGGATCAGCGGGAAGAGACTCCACGTCGCCACCGACAAGAGGACACCAGCGATGAAGCCTTCCCAGCTTTTCTTCGGTGAGATCTTCGGCGCAAAGGGATGCCTGCCGATCTTCGAACCCACGAGATACGCAAAGGTATCGTTGGCCCACACCGACAAGATGACCCCGAAAACGAGTACACCACCCCAGAAACCGGGAATCAATTCGCGAATCTGAATCAGCGACGCAAGCATCAGGCCGGTATAGCAGGCGCCAAACAGCGTGACGGCAACATCGGTGATGCGCGCCGGAGGAGTGTAGACGTACCAGATAAGCAGGACGGTTGCCAGCGCGACGGTCAGGGATAACAGCCCATTGAAGTGCCAGATCGCGTAAACGATCGGATAGAGAGCCGCAGCCGCCGTCCCCATCAATTCGTTGGGCAGTTTGGCGTCTGAGCGAAGCATGCGATACAGTTCAAAAGCGCAGAACCCAGAGAGTACCGCAACCGCAATGACCGTCGTCCAGCGACTTGCCAGAACCATCGCCGTTACCGAGACAGCAAAGATCGTTGCCGTCAGTGCCCGCGACTTCATAGACGATGCCCCCGCCGCTTCTGCGCATTCATCAGCCACTGCTGCGTGCTCATGCGCCATTCTCGTAGGTTCATGGAGCGCTTCTGTAAGCTCATACGCCCCCATACCTCCGATTGCGGGCCTGATAGGCCAACACGGCGCGCAGCAGTTCGAAGCGGTCGAAATCTGGCCACAGCGTGTCGGTGACATACAGCTCACTGTAGGCGATCTGGAACAGGAGGAAGTTAGAGAGCCGGTATTCGCCGCTCGTGCGAATGAGCAGATCGGGGTCGGGAATACCGGAGGTCTGCAGGTGATGCGCGAAGGTCTCAATATCAAGCGTCTCGATTGCTGCTGACGACAGATCACCCGAGGCAGCCTGGCGGGCAAGAGTGCGAGCAGCCTCGACGATCTCGGTCCGCGAACCATAGTTGACTGCAATGACCAGCGTCATGCCATCGTTATCAGCTGTCTGCACGATGGCATTCTCAAAGGTCTTGCGCGTTCTGGTCGGCAGGGCTGACATATCTCCGATGACCCTGATGCGCACGCTCTCGGCATCCATACCCGCCAGTTCGGCCGCCATCGTTTTGGCGAAAAGATCCATCAGACCCATGACCTCTGCTTTTGGCCGAACCCAGTTCTCGGTGGAGAAGGAATAGATGGTCAGATAACGCACGCCGATATCGCTTGCGGTACGAATCAGCTCGCGCACGCCCTCGATGCCTGCCTTGTGGCCAGCCGCTCTGTTCTTGCCACGCAGTTTGGCCCAGCGACCATTGCCGTCCATGATGACCGCGATATGTCGAGGAATGCGTGCGCAATCCAGAGCTTCGAGGTCGATACCCTCAGGCATCTCTCCAAAATACTCCCTGAACCAGAGTATATCTCGTACGCGTTTCAAAGTCAGTTCTCCGAGTCTGGCTTGCCCCGTATCTGGACAAGCCCAATAGGTTGAGGATTGAATAGGGGTCGCACAGGGGATGAAGGAGACTGTTGCTGTCAGCGCCCATTTTTCCTGTGCCACCGAAAAACTACACTTCCATAACCTCGGCTTCTTTGGCTTTCAGGGATTCGTCGACACGAACAACATGGGAGTCGGTCAGCTTCTGTATTCTCTCCTTGGCCCGCTCAACCTGGTCTTTGGAAACATCCTCTTCCTTGATCAGTCGCTCCAGTTTCGTGTTGGCATCACGACGCTCGTTGCGCAGCGCGACCTTTGCCTCCTCGGCGACATGGCGGCACTGTTTGACGAGCTCCCTGCGACGTTCCTCGGTGGGAGGCGGGAAGGGCAGACGGATCACATTTCCGTCGTTCGAGGGGGTAATCCCCAGATCAGATGCCTGAATAGCCTTGGAAACCGCCGAGACGATCTGCTT
>JAIRXA010000060.1 GCA_031268525.1 Coriobacteriales bacterium
CAGCCCTCTATGTATCCCATGGGAAGTCCTATCGCCGGTCTGTCTTGCAGTGATTATATTATACTATATATCTATCTATATCGCTAGCTGATTTTTCACACAGCCTGACGTCCCCCTGACACGTCCCGACTGACACTGTCCCACCCCTGTCCCAATAGAAACGTCCCCCTGTCCCAAGGGGCTTACTCACGCACGCTTGCGGAGGTCGACCGAGCGCTCGCAGGTTAAACCCAATCACCTTGTTGTTGATGTTTTGATGATGCCCCTGTTGATAGTGCTGGGAATGTCAAGGTGTAGGGTTTTGGCTCATGCAGAAGGAAGAAAGGGGAAATCGAGGTACAGCCAAGACAGCGAACCTGCGAGAAAGGAGAGTGGCAATGAGTAACGGGGTATCGAGAAGGAACTTTCTGAAAGGAGCCGGGGTCCTTGGCCTTGGTACTGCAGTGGCTGCTTCATTTGGTGCACTGAGTGGTTGCGGCGCAGCTGATACCACAGGTGCACATGGCGGCAGTGGGACTACTGCAACGACTGCGAGCGGCCAGACCTACGTCATCCATGCAGCGGACGTAATCGTTGTGGGCGGCGGTTTGGCCGGTATGAACGCTGCCCGACTCGTAAACGGATCAGGAGCTTCCTGCATCGTGGTCGACAAGGGTCCGGTCGGCCACTCGGGCAACAGCGGCATATCATGGGGACACTGCATGATTACCAGCGAATGGAGTGGTGATGATGGGACAAGCGGTGTTGGTGCCATGCTCATGGACACGCATGGCTTGCTGGACCAGGAACACGCACTCGCTGTGGTACAGGCTACTCAGGAGGGCCATGAGGTGGCATTCCTGGAGCAGGCAGGCAGCGTGTTTCAACGCGATGACAAGGGTGAGTTGGTAGGCAAAGTCGAGAACGCCCCTTTCACCATGGTGCCCGATGCCAGGAACCGCCAGGTAGCCCAGTATGTCATGCGTCTGGGTATACCGGTCTTTGACCATATGATGATGATTGACTTCGTCCTGTCGCCGGATGAGGGTATTGCGGGAATCGTTGCCATCGATCTGCGAGACGGGTCGGCACACCTGTTCAGAGGCAAATGCGTCATCCTCGCGACCGGCGGCTATCACTGGACCTTTGGGCGCACGAACGCCGGCCCGGAATCAACGGGAGAAGGTCATGCGGCGTTGCTGCGTCATGGCGTGGCGCTCAAGGATATGGAATTCGCTCACTATGATTTTGTGGGTGCCCGCCCGTTTGGGTATCGGCAGGACAAGGAGAAAGATCAGCTGGAGGTCGTGATGACCGGCTCGATCGCTGGGTCGATCTTCCCGCGTGTCTACAATAAGGATATGCAGAATTACGCCCTCGGGTATTTCTCCGATCCCAAGCTCAATGAGTTTCCCGGAGCGGCTTTCGCCGGCACGATGATAACTTCAGCTATCGAACTGGTCTCAGGCAAAGGCACGGTCGGCGATGGGTCAGGCGACGGTCTCTATCTCGATATCAAAGGTCTGAGCACCGACTATTCCTTCCCCTATGCCTGCTATGGCGGATTCTTCAAGGATGCGGCACGTGTTACCGGATACGAGTTCCCGGATTATTGGGAAATGGTTCCCGAGGCCTATGGCTCAGGCGCTTCACCAAAGGTAGCTGCCAAGACCGGGGAGACCGCTATACCCAATCTCTATTCTGCAGTATTAAACATCACCGAGCTTTCCAGCATGTTCGCCTGGGGACAAGGCTACATCACCGGCAAGGCCGCAGCCGAGCGAGCCAGGTCCTCCGTCTTAGCCGCCTTTGACCCCGCTGAGGTCGCTACCATCATCGACAAGGCTTACGGAGCCCTCACGGCAACGCCACCTGATGGCATTCGCTCCTGTGAAGTGCATCGCAGTATCCAGCGTGCCTGCTACAAGGGCTTGGGACTCATCAAGGATGAGACGATCATGCAGGCTACGCTCGACGAACTTCTCCGCATCCAATCCGAGGACCTGCCGAAGATGTATTGCGCAGACACATCCCGACAGATGAACAGAGATTGGCAAAATGCCCTGGAGGTTGAAGGCATGCTGCTGTGCGCCATAGGCAGTGTCAAGGCCGCGCTCTCGCGGACCGAGACGCGCCCCTTGTTCTTCCGGACTGATTATCCAAAAATGGATAATGACAGCTGGTTGGCTTTCCAATGGGTCACGCTCGGTGACGACGGTAGCTGGGACATCAAGAAGGAGGACATCGAGGGCACGCTGTTCACGCGTGATGATATCAAATCGATGTTCCTGCCAGTTGATATCAGCATTCCGAATACCTATCTCTAAGGAGGAAACGCTATGGCTGAGACGATTACACTGACCATACAGAGGTTCGACCCCTCCGTAGACAACGAGCCTTACTACAAGGATTACGAGGTTCCAAACGACGATCCGGATTTCGCCCCGTTCACAGCATTAAAGGCCCTGCATTATGTGAACCGCTACTTCGAACCGATAGGCTATGACTATAACTGTCGGCGCGATTCATGTGGTCGCTGCGCGATGATGATTGACGGACAGCCGCACCTGGCTTGCGGTTTTGTGTTGAGCAGCACCCACACCCTGGAGCCTCTGAAAGGCTTCCCCATCATCAGGGATCTTGTCGTAGACAAAAAAGACGCCTATGCCAAGTTCGTCGGCGGGTCCTCGTCCATCAAGACCTTGGATCCAGAGACCGTGACGAAATCGTTTGACGATGGAAGCCTGTGGCTCGATAAGATATATTCCATCAATGCCTGCCGGGAGTGTATGAGCTGCTATGGCATCTGCTCGGCGCTCCAGATCAACGGAAAGTGGGATTCGTTTGCCGGCCCCGGCGCCACGATGCAGGTCTATATGCGCAGCATAGATACCATGGATCATGACGACCGTGTCTCACAGGCGGTATTCGCACAAAACATATTCGAGTGTATTCAGTGTGGGCTTTGCAACACGGTCTGCCCAGCGGGCATACCCATTCAGGAGAACATCAAGGAACTGATGGATAAGGCCGAAGCACGCGGACTCAAGCCCGAGACGGATTCGGACACGACCTACTGGCCGCTTCTGTAAGCGGGCCTGAAGCACCTTTACGTACTCTGAGATCCCAAGTCACAAACGCTCCCTGGCTCAAGCTTGGATGCGTCTGTGACTTGGGCGCTCTATAATGAGGAATCGGAGCTGGATGGTGGCTGTTGGTGAGCGACGCAGTGGCCGTTGGTGAGCGACGCAGTGCAATCGGCGCGAGGGGAACTGGGATGGTGGACAGCGCGCAGGCAGGCAAAGGCTATGCCATATATCTTCTCGGTCAACCGGAGATACGTCGCGACATGCAGCCCTGCAAGGTGACACGTAGGATATGTCGCGGTATCGTCTTCTATCTCGCCGCACACCTGAACGCTGTCAACCGTGAGGTACTTCAAGAGATGTTTTGGCCGGACATCCCCAGCCAAACAAGCAGCCATAATCTGAGTCAGCACATGAGCGAGATTTCTAAGCAGGCACCCGGTCTTATCATCAAGAATGGGTCATACTATTCCCTGGAGGAGGGGACAGTCGTTGATACGAGGCTTTTTGATGCCTATTTCTCGTCGAGCACGCTTGTCGACATCCCCTTGCGTGAGGCGCTTCGGAGCTATCGTGGTGATTTCCTCGATGGCTTCTCACTCGATGTCTCGCCGGAGTTCAATGACTGGTATATGTTCTGTCTGGAACGCTATCGAGCCCTCTATGCTCACGGTCTCATCGAATCGGCTCGGCAACACCGATTCGAGGGCGAACCGAGTAAAGCCTTTGCAGAGCTTCGCTCGGCGATAAACGTCGACCCCTTCGCAGAGGAGCCCTACCGGGAGCTGATGATACTGTGGTATGAGCAAGGCGACCTCCTCAATGTCGGAAGAGCCTATCGCAAATTGGAGGAAGCACTGGTCCTGGAGTTCGATGCCAGCCCTTCCCGGGAAACGCAACACTTGTTCGAATCGATTATGGATGGTTCCGCAGGTCTCTCCGCTCGCCTGGATTTAAGGCGTCCTGTACAACCGCTGTCTTTCTCCGCCTCCCAAAAAACTACCTTGCAGGGGTTTCCCTTCATCGGAAGGGAGAGCGAAATGGCCTTTCTCAATGAACGAAGGGAATGGGGCGGCATGCTTTTGGTGAGCGGCCTGTCGGGCACAGGAAAGACCCGGCTGCTGAGCGAGTATGTCAAAGCCTGGGATGGTATCGCCCTCCACTGTTCGTGCGATGACCTACCCGTCCCGATCCCTCTGCTTCCGATCGTGAGTGCTTTGAGAGGCTTTTTCGCTGAACCACAATGGCTTGGCTTAAAGCAACAGATCAAGCGCAACCTTCACCCGTTATTCTGGAATGAAATGAGGGCACTGACGCCCGAGATCGACAACGATGATCTCAATGCGACAGCGTCACTGAGCGATGAATACCACCGTATGCAGGCCATTCAGCAGCTCCTCGTAGAGATAAGTCGGCATTATCGCCTGATGATAGCCGTCGACGACCTGCACTATATCGATAGCTCTACTTTGAGTCTGCTCTCACTCATCGCTCTGTCTAACAAGGATTACGGCATCACTTTGGTAACGACTGAGGATGTGTTCGTCAGTGCCCCGGGTGTCGCCCGCGTCAAGGATTATCTGATGGCTTCTGGCAATCTGCACGTGTTGTCCTTATCGGTGCTGCCCAGATCCTGTGTCAAGCCATTCAGCGACCTCATCGATAAGGATAATGCCACGTTGGAACAATGGCTCTTTGACTATACAAAGGCAAACCCCTGTGTGCTCGTCGAGACGACGAAGTATATCATCGAGCTGCAAAAGGCAACCGATCTGCAAAGCATCATGTCATCATTTAAGATAGTACCAACCTTTAAGAGTATAATAGCTACCAAATACAACACACTCTTTGTGAACACGCGGAAGGTCGTTGATGCGGCGGCGGTGTGCGGCGATGGCTTCAGCCTGGCGATGCTCGCCTTCGTCTCCGAATTGACCTGGGAATCCGTGTTGGAAGGTATCGATGAGCTCGTTACCAAAGGCTATATCTACGAAACTGAGGACAATCGTTACTGGTTTATCCAAAGCAACGTCACCAGAGAGACCACCTACGAGCTGATAAGCAGTCAACGACGTGACTGGCTCGAAGCCAGAAAGCACGAATACCTCACCTCTGAGTAGAGCCTGGGCCTGCCTTAAAACGTTACGACCTTCTGTTCGGGTGAGGCAAAGGAGGAGAAGGTCGCGGTCGCGTCGGTGAAGTACAACACCTGGTTGTTGCCATCACCGGCCGCATAGCGATCCCTGAGCGTCGGATAGGCTTCCAGCATGTGTGTCTGGGCCTCGATACTCGAGTCGTCCACAAGCGTACCGGCCAGACGTACCCACACACCCTCAACAAAGGCGCAGATCTCAACCCTGGGGTTAGCAGCTATCTGCTTTGAGACCTCTTTGCTCAGGCCGGTTTGGATGTAGAGCTTGCCATCGTAGATGTCTACGGTGCCAAAGGGGCGCACGCGCGGCTGGCCATCCTCGACCGTTGCGAGATAATAAATCCCCGCCTTTTTGAAAAACTCATACACTTCATCCATCTCATACCCTCCGTTCGTCGATTTGTCGCATAAACGACAAATCGAAAACCTCCCATTCATCATTCATGTATCTATGATAGTGTGAAGCAATGCAGAAATGAAGTAGCTTTGGGGTATTCCGGGGCATTCTACAGCGATTGAAGAGCCTTCAACACCCCTGAGAGAGATATGCGCGCAAAAGCTCGGTGAGGGATAAACGAAGGGATTAAAAAGGATTATCAGGGGGCCGATAAAAGATCGACAAGGGTCAGCAAGGGATTGAATGAAACACGCACGAGATCAAAAACGTAGCCTGAGGGCACTTTGGATCACACTGGGTAGTATATTTGGTGTACTTCTGGCCGCCTATATCGCCGGAGTGGTGTTCTTCATGTACCACTTCGGTTTCCGCACTGTCATCGACAGCGTGGACGTCAGCTTTAAGACGCCGGAAGAAGTTCAGGGCTACATCGTCGAACACGTCGGTGACTACGAGCTTGTCATCTATGGACGAGAAGGCCTACATAAGACCATCACCGCCGCACGGATCGGGCTCGTCTATGTGCCGGACGGGCAGGTCGCCACC
>JAIRXA010000105.1 GCA_031268525.1 Coriobacteriales bacterium
ATCGCCTATGATCTTGATAGCAGTCTTGTTGGCTCCCACGGTACCGTCGGAGCCCAGGCCCCAGAATTTGCACATGATGGTGCCTTCGGGCTCGGAAGAAAGCTGCGGGTCATAGTCCAACGAGGAATGGTTCACGTCGTCGTTGATGCCGATGGTGAAGTGGTCTTTGGGCTCGGCGGCAGCCGCATTGGCGAATACCGCAACGATCTGACCGGGCGTGGTGTCCTTGGAGCCCAGACCGTAGCGCCCTGCGTAAATCTCGGGGGCGGCGGGGTTGCCGTAGAAAGCCGAGCGCACATCGAGATACAGCGGGTCACCGGGCGCACCCGGCTCCTTGGTGCGATCGAGCACGACGATACGCTTGACGGTCGCGGGCAGCGCAGCCAGGAAGGCAGACACCACGAACGGACGATAGAGACGAACCTTCACAAGGCCGACCTTCTCCGTAGTAAGGAGATTGGACATCGTCTCCTCGATGGTGTCACAGACAGAGCCCATGGCCACGATGACTCGCTCGGCATCGGGTGCACCCACATAATCAAAAAGGTGGTAGCTGCGTCCGGTACGCGCGGAGACCTCAGCCATATAGTCCTCAACGACACCCGGTAAGGCATCGTAATAGGGCTGAGCGGCTTCGCGCGCCTGAAAAAAGATATCGGGATTCTGAGCAGTGCCACGCACAAAAGCATGGTCGGGGTTCAGAGAGCGAGCGCGGAAGGCTGCCAACGCGTCGGTGTCGACCATCTGCGCCAGCTCCTCATAATCCCAGACCTCGATCTTCTGTATCTCGTGGCTGGTGCGAAAGCCGTCAAAGAAATGCAGGAAGGGCACACGCCCCTTGAGGGCCGCCAGATGGGCAACCGCACCAAGATCCATGACCTCCTGAACGGAAGTCGAAGCCAAGAGGGCGAATCCAGTCTGGCGAGTAGCCATGACATCGGAGTGGTCGCCAAAGATGGAGAGCGCGTGCGTCGCAAGCGTACGCGCCGAGACGTGAAAGACCGCTGGCAGCAACTCGCCAGCTATCTTGTACATATTGGGTATCATCAACAACAAACCTTGGGAGGCAGTGTAGGTGGTCGTCAGTGCGCCGACCGCCAGCGAGCCGTGCACCGCGCCTGCAGCCCCGGCCTCAGACTGCAGCTCGGTCAGACGCACGGTCTGACCAAAGATATTCTTACGCCCATAGGCAGCCCACTCGTCAACATACTCTGCCATCGTCGAGGACGGAGTGATTGGATAGATCGCCGCGACATCGGTGAAGGCGTAGGAAACGTGCGCCGCCGCCGTATTACCGTCCATCGTCTTGATGGTCTTGTTCTTCGAGAGGCTCTGTGTGCTGCTCGCCATGAACCTACCCCTTTCAATTACTCTGTTGACTGGCCCTACCGGGATGACTATATCCAGTATATCCGTATTTGACGCCTTGCAGCCAAAAAGGGCACGCACGATGCGCTGAGTGCCCTCTACCGAACGCCAACGTGTTGCCTGTCGGCTCCCTTATCGATGGCGCGCATTTATCCGCGACCGAATCCCCCGACAGCTCCGCCTTTGATGAGGCGAGCTGGAGTGGATCGAGACGAGGCCCTCGGAAACCAGATATGATGTGACAGGGGGACGTGTGTCACATCATATCTGCTCACGCGGCCGTACTACACTACGACCCAGAGCTGCCCGAACGGGCTGCGCGGCCAAGAGGGCAGCAGCAGCTTTGAGCAGATCGGGCACGATGAAGGGTAGCACGCAGGCCATCAGAGCGGCGGGTACGGTGGCGCCCGTGGAGACCACAAACCACAGGGTACCAAAGAGGTAGTAGACAAGGATGATGACGAGTGTCTGCGCCCCATCAAAGGCCATCACCTGCCCCAGCGGCCAAACGTGCGCAGAGCGTGCCCTGAGGAAGGGAAGTCCACGCAGCGCCGCGATGAGCGCCACTCCAACGAGAAAGCCGATGAGAAAACCTCCCGTCGGCCCCAACAACCAGCTGAGTCCACCTCGAAAACCCGCTCCGACGGGCAATCCGGCGGCGCCGAGCAGCAGGTACCCGCTCACAGCGGCCAGCGCCTCTTTTGGCTTGAGGATCAAGACGATGAACATGAGCATGAGGCTCTGCAGGCTGAAGACTATTGGCCCAAAGGGCACGGCGATAAAGGCTCCCGCCGTCAAGAGAGCAATCGACAGACCGCACAGAACGAGGGAACGTGTACGCGATTCATTCATGGAGTCAGTCTAGCAGATGCGGAATGACCTTCTTTTTCCAAAAAACCAACTGCGAATCAAAGATGCCGACCTTTGCACTTGCCAGACAGGTCAGCAGAGCAGCAATTGACACATATATCACTGGGTATATCCCAAACATCTCACACGCAAGCGCTATAGCAGCAAGTGGCGTCTTACAACAGACCGAGAGGGTTGTTACCAAACCAATTGCTGCGAAGAATGCATGAGGTGCTGTCTCCCACCCAAAAGTTGGAGCAAGCCAGGTACCGTATATACTGCCGCCGAAAAAAGACCCGGCTGTTATCCCAATAAAGAACATCGGGGTGATGACGCCACCCACGCCACCCCAATTCAAAGTAAGGGAGGTCAGGGCAATTTTGAGGAGCACCACTACTATCGAAGCGCTTATTCCCAGCCATATCATCTCTTCAAAGTAAGCATCTCCCAAACCAAGTGCTTCTGTACCAAACAGTAAGCCACAGAGAGAGACAATGAACCCTGCGATCAAGGCCTTGATGTAGTCGTTGCCCCCAATTTTTGTATAAAGTTTGTTGAGGCCTTTCATGCCGAGAAGATAGAGGCAGGCAAGCGCACCCACAAAGATTGCGCAGGTCAGTACAGCCGGCAGAAGCGACGGCGAGAACCACGCGATACTCAAGGTCTGGTGGAAATAGGTAAGCCCGGTCAAACGACAAATGAAAACCGCGAGCAAGGCTGCCAACAAAGCCGGATACGCAGCATTGATCTGTGGGCGCCAAAAGATCATGATCTCGATTGCAAATAACATTGACGCAATCGGAGCACCAAAGACCGCCGCAAAACCCGCCGCTAAACCACATACCAGGATAATCTTGGTGGAAGCAGCATCGAGTTTGGCGGCTCGAGCCAGATTCGTGCAGACAACCACGGCCAGGTATGAGGCAGGACCCTCTTTACCTGCCGATCCTCCAGCGGCAATGGTGAGTAGCGACAGCAGGGCTTTTGCCGGCCCCTTGACGAGCGATGAAGGAGGCGCATCATTGTTATAGGCGTGGATAACATGATCGGTTCCCTGACCGTCAGGCAGCTTAACTGTCAGGAGAGTCTTGTTGGTCCAGGTGCAGAACAGAAACACCAGGGGCAGCACGAGGAAATAGAAGGGAATACCCGAAACCTGCCCGATAGCAAAGTTCAAAAGATGCAGATAGAGACTGCAGATCGCGCCGGAGACCACACCGCTCAGCAGGCCGTAGGCGGTCAGACGGAGCACCAGAAGAGCTGCCTGTTTCATGTAATTGATGTTGCCATCGTTCCCTGTGAGCTCCTTACAAACCGAACAGTCCTCCCAGGTCGCCAAACAGACCCAGGTCGATGGTTATATACCAGACGCCGTCGATGCGGATCATGCTCATTGTTTCCTGCCAGGTCTGTTTTTGGCCATTAGACCATTCAGTCGTAAACTCAGCGGTTACCTTGGCACTGTCATCGCCGTTCATAACAGTGCTTATCTCACGCACGCTCATCGTGCAGGTGACCCCCTGTTCGTCCCAGTATTGCGTTGCATAATTACCCATGAGATCGCCCATCAAAGGTGTGAGGGATTCAGCCATATCCTCAAAGCCGTCGACTCCTGTCACGGCACCACCAAAGGCCCCCATGATACCGGTGAGCATCTCGGTAATCCGTGGATCCATGCATTCCACGAGGGCGTTGTAATCCAGGCGATTATAGGCATCGGCGAATTTCTTTACCGTGTCAAAGGGCTTGGGTTGTAGGCAGGCAGTCAAGGAGGTAGCACACAGAGTACACACCAATACGAGCGATAGAACTTTCCAAGATTTCTTCATCATCTTCCTTTCGTCGTTTACAAAGGTTCCTCGAGATTCGTGAAGGGGCTTTCACCACAGTCCTGCATTCCAGTGAAGTCCATCGAATAGCGATCAAAGTAGGCGCGAAAGCCGATCCCATACTCATCTTGGCGCTGCATCAATTCGCCGAACTCACGACGAGCGCGAGAAAACTCTTTTGTGAAGAACAGGTACTGAACCTGTACCCAAGCTGCCATACCCTCATAGATCGGCAATCGCATCGTCGAACCGTAAAGCCGCTGTATCCCCTTTTCATCCCAGTTCTGGTATTGCCAGATATGAGTCAGCTCATGCGATAGCGTCGATATCAGTGCCAGTCGAGGTGACCCATTCTCGACGAAGAGCTCAAACGAACCATCGCGATTATGTTTGGCAAATCCGAGAACCCGCGCAGCCTGCTGGCCATGTTTCTTAGAAAACCGCAGCCCAATCTGCTTATGCAACTGTTTGGCATTGACCATGCGCAACTTGAAGTGTGGCACGATGCGAATGTCAAAGTAGTCCTGCATCATCTCCAAGGTCTTGTAGAAGACCTCCTTGAACTGCTCCTCGGAACTCACGAGAACACGCGAGCAACGCAGACAACGAGCTCGTCCATCCGATAAACGGTCATATCCAACGCCGCTCAATTCGTCCCCGCAGAAATCACAGACATCCACCGAATCTGTATCCAGCTGCGCAAGGCGCTCGGCAAAACAGGCAAGCACCTCGCCAATACGGGCCAGCCAGTTTTGCTCCCAGGCAAGCTCCGTCACGGGATCAGTCTGGTTGAGAACCTCTTGAATCTCCTCAGCATAAAGAAATCCGGAACGCTCCGCGTTAAAATAACTCAAGGTGGCAAGGAAGCCTTCCGCAAGACTTTGCCTGTCGTTTTTCAGGTCGGCATAACGCAGGACGTTTTCGAGCTTGGCATCGCAGACAATGAAGATAATGTCGTCGGTATTGAGATTGTCGGCCAGGCGAGCCTGTTCAAGGTAGCCTTTCTTAAATCCCAGACGATCCAACTCTTCGACCAGCGACCGACAGACCTCAAGCGTTTCGAATGTCAGATTCGTATCTTTTGCACCAAAGTCCAGGTAGCTCGGTGGTTTATAGGATTCGAAAACCTCAAGATAGGCGTTCTTTTCCAAGACAAGCGTCAATTGCCGTGCCAGCTCTTCAACAGATTCCTCGCCGACGAAACGCGCAACAAGTTGTACGCGATGCAACACCTGATGTGCAAGCTGTGCGAGTAACTTCGGGGTAACCTTGCTCGACAAAAGATTGAGCGATGGTGCGGACTCCGGCGCCGGATCCGAAGTTTCTCCTCTCTCAGGACCGAGCTCTTTTTTGGGCTCAGGTTCAGTCACAGGCTTGGGCTCAGGTTCGATCGCAGGTTCAGTCACAGGTTCGGTCACAGATTCTATCTCGGGTTCGATCTCAGGTATGAATTCGGACTCAGAATCCTGAGTACCTTCTGGCTGAATCACTTCATCACCGATCATGGTCAACCCCTGGTTCTTCATTCAAGTCTTCCACTGCTCCGACCACATCATCAACAGGCGCACCAGTGAAATCGCCCTTGAACCCGTCAGTCGACTCATCATCGGTGGCCTCTATCTCGCCGTTGGACGGCTCGACGTCATGCGGTGTCTCTTCCCCGGACGGCTCGACGGGTATCGGCTCCGTGGCATCGACACCGATAGATATGCCTGGATCTTCCTTACCGCCTTTCCCAAAGCGACGCTTCTTTCCATGCAACTTGTCGTCAATCCATTTGCGAATCCGTGCCCAAAACCCTAACAAAGGCTTCATCGATTCTTCGATGTGCGGATTCCAGTCTTCCGGTAATTGTGGCTCGGGCATCCGGGGCGGAGGGGTCTGGGCGGCATCGTACCATTTCAGAAAATCATCGATAATGGCCAAAATACGTGTCCAGCTGCGACGGAAGGCTTCGAGATATCCCAAATCGATATCCGCGTCTTCGAATATCAGGATCGAGTGCTCCAAAGCCTCAAGCTCACTCATACTCAAACTCGCCGCAAGCTCGGCATCCAGTGCCAGTCTGACGGTCGCCTGCTGAAGGTTTTCTGAAACCGCCTCCGCGAACTGCGGCGCAATCACACCCGCTCGCAGATAATGGTGGCCCTCGGGAAAGAGCGTAACGAAGCTCTCCTCAAGAATCAGCGCGAGGAGAGTCAGGGCCCGCGAAGACAGACCTGGTGGGAAAATAATCTGCAGAAGAGATTTATTATAATAACTGCGAAGCGGTAATGAGCTGATACGATGCAGGTGGGCTTTTTGCAGGTCACCTCGATCCTCGCATTGCAAATACCCCTGAGTAGCCGCTATGAAATCCGAGTGCCGCGAAATCAGTCCGATCTCGCCGTAACTCAACTCAGCACCGATAACCTGCTCAGTTCTCATCCCATGCAGACAGACATCGATGATATTCCGATAACTGACCCTTCCTTCGATATGGTCGGCGGCACGCTTCAGAGTCACGCTTCTGGTTGCTCCAAAAGCATCGTCACCAAAAGATTCGACCAGATAGTATTTGCCCCCAACGGTGATATGTTGCCCAGGTAGAAGCGTTTGATACAGCAAACCATAGAGACGAGCGCCAATATAGTGCCGATCATCTGCCTCATCTTCTTCATAGTAGTATGCTAGCTGCAGGGCGGCAAGGGTACACGCCAATCGAGCATCCTCAATCGTTGCGGGCAAGCGGTACCGACTTTCCTCAAGATACACCTCACCGCGTTCATTCAAGGCCGTCGCAGCATCTGAGAGCAGCAAATTGGAGAACTGGGCGATGCCGATGGAGCTCTCAACCAGTTCAGAGAATGTATTGAGAGCATCCCCTGGCGCAAAATCAACCGCAACAAGCCGCAGTTCGTGTTCAATCTCGCTGATTGTCACCTCACGTGCTCGCATCAGCAAAAGAAGTTTAAGTGCCGCATTGCGCGGGGTTCTCACGAAGTCTGGTACGATGGTTGGAATTGCCTTGGCGTCCTCGATAAAAATAGAATCATTGGCAACCATATAATCGCGCAGCAAGTAGTCCTCAGAAATGACATTGACGAAATTCTGGTTGCGCCCACGCGTCAGATAAAGGCGAACCATGCTGTAGGCATTATTGTACTCATCCTCGATGACGGCGAAATTATTGTCGCGTCGTCGGGCGCCAAAGATATTTGCGACGGCTTGCAGTCGCTGCCCCAAAGCTTCTTGGGTTCTCTCGATGTTCGCGTACTCGCTGATCGTTGGATAATACTGACCAGCGATCCACCGTATGTCGACCACCGGGAAACGCGTATCAGAGTACCAGTCAACCTTCTCGACCTGATTTCGCAGGGCTACCGATGCCAGCTCGGTTCCACATCCCAGATACCGGGTAACATTGGGCAAAATACGGGTCTGCATGAAGTCGCCGGAAGTCGACCAGATCATCTCAGTACAGGACGTCGTCGCCATCTGCGGAGCATAGACTTCTACGAACTCCTGTCGCATGCAGTGAGAAAGGCTGTCTACCAAGCCGTCGCAGGGCCGATCGAAGGCTACGACAACCGGAGCATCTTCGAGGCCACGCCGTCCCTGACAATACAGTGCGACAATACTCAAGCCCAATTGTGCAGTCGCCAAAATCGCAGAAGGCTGGGCGATCAACATCAGCCCAACTGATGCCAACCAGCTTGCTTGTGCGCTGAGTATCTTTTGGTTATAGATATCCGGCAAACGAATGATACCGATGTCGAGCATCAGGTCTTCGCTTTCATCCAGATACCCCATCCGCCATAAATCGGGAATCCCACTGATGTCCTCCAGGCCAGTCTTCAGCCACTCAACAATATCCTCTGAAGCTGTGTCCGAGCCGATCAAAAGGAGCGCCTTCTGTTTATCGAGCAAACGCAGATAGAGCGGGAAGAGCAGATAGGCGGTATAGTCGTTATAGAAAGGATTACTTATAACGATGTTTTGCCCGTCCACTATCTTGGTCGCCGCATCCAGGTAATTGACATTGATCGGTAGTCCACCCTGCTTGATGCCTTCAAAATAGCTGGCCATTACACGTTGGCCATCGACTTCCGAATCCTTCAGACGCTCCAGCATCTCCAGACTCTCAGTCTGCTCGTAGCTGCCATCTATAAGGGAATCCGCCAATAAGCGGTCGCCAAAAGTGCCCTTCAGGGTGTTGCGAAGGAGGCTATAGTTACTCATTCGCGTACTGCGGTCGGCTTCTCCGAAGAGATCGATTTCCAACTCCTCGGCACTGGGAACCGCCAGAAACGTAAGTATCTCTGTCAGAACTATCAGGCATATCACAGGATAGAAGTGGATGGCGGCGATTGGGAGCCAGCTCAACGATTGAACGAGGGCAAAGACCAGCATCAAAACCAGTGCGACGGCAACATAACCAGCCTGCAAGAACTTCCTCAAACCGACATATTCTGCCTTTAGCGCCCACTTACCACTCAACTCATCCATCTCGAAGAAACGCTGCATGATATTCGCGTCTTCAAGACCACTATCACGCAGAATGCGGTCGGCGACCGGCACATAGATACGCTTCGCAGCCAAAAACACACCGAGAATGAGAAAATCAAGCAAATACGGCAGAGTGGCCGGAGCGAAGACGAAGTCCAAGACGCTTGTCAGGATACGGTTGATCAACTCGATGGGGATCATCGCGACCAGGCCTGCCAGCAGACTGGATATCCAGGTAAGGAAGGTAGTCACCGTGCTCAGCAGTGGATAGACCAATACGCAGAAAGCGATAGCCAAAACAATGGCGATGATCGGTGAGACCGCCGAACCCAACCAGAACTTCTTCTCCGCAGTCCGACAGTAGAAGATACTGAGCGGGAAGGGTGGATTCTTGATCTTCGCGTAGACCTTCGAAGCTTTCTTCGTCCCTCCGACCAAAAGGACAATCAAGCCAACGAAGCGCAGTACTAAACCTATCAGAACCATGGCGATCGACTGCATTACTGATCGCCACCTTCGGGCCGCGCCTCAGGAGCGGTAATCTTCTGCGCCTCGACTGCCAGGTGCGCCTGTCGGGCCGCAAAACGTGCCTGTTCGGCTGCCTCGATATTCTCGAAATTGGGCTCAAAAATCGGACTTCGCTCAATGCAGAGCCTGCTGACAAAGGCATAGGGAGCACTGATCCGCTCGCCGCTGTGGTTGAGATTCATCTTCTTACGTGTCGGCGGCAACTCCAGCAGATCCAAGTCGAACAGGATATCAGGGTTGTCAATGTCCAGCAAAGTGGGGCGAACACTGATCGGAATGACCTCTTTTCCGTAGCTGCGCAGCAAATCGACGATGCGGTCGCGGTGTTTCTTGAGCCTGGACTGGGCCGAATAGAGCTTACGAAGTCGCTGGCGATGCTGCGCGCCATCATCTGAAGCCTCGCTGAGCATGTTGCGTATATTGGCCAAGGTCGCAATATGGCCGAGGAAGTCACCCATGACGCTCAGGCGTTCTGAAGTTTGGTTCTCGACAGCTTGGAGCATCCTCTTGACCTGCCTTAGCAGGTTCTTTAACTTTCGGCGTGAAGCCCACAAGGCAGCAAACATGCCGATTGCAGCACAGAGGATTACAACAAGGGGAACGAGGATACCATTCACAATATAAAGTCCTCCGCGCAACACCGCATCGACTACGAAGGGCAACAAGGTCAAAACCACCGCCAATGCCATGATTCCCAGTCCCGTGAAAGCCCGGCTGGCATCCATTCTGGTACGAATATACCCCGTAATCCGTCGATCTGCCTCATCGAGTTTCTTGCCAGTTTCTGCACGATCAAAAGCACGGCTGTTTTGGTGTTCGGCCAACTCGGAGCGTAAACTGCCTGCCGCGGCCTCCAACTCATCTATATCAAAGACATCAAGTTCGTATTCATCGGCCGGAAAAGCATCGCAGTGATCATGCATCGTTGCGACCGAACGTGCCAAGATACGCTTTGGTAGCTTGTCAAAGCGGTCAATCTGTCTGCGCACCAAGGTGGCCGAACTCTGCCAACTGACCAACTCTCCAGGCCTGGGAATATCCCTGACCAAACCAACCCGTGTTTTCTGCGGTTTGAGGGATACCAGATTAAGGCGATCCAGCTCGACAGGTATTACCGTATTGGTCAAGAGGTCGTTTGCCCGAAATATCAAGGATGGAGGGGCTTGCAGACGCTGCGTAATACTCTCAATGACATCCTCGACCACACCATAAAGGTTACTGTATGCATCGACCAGTTCGCCTGTATTAACATCAACATTGATTGAGTAGAGATAATAAGCCTGGAAATACGAGGCGGGAATCTGGGTCAGAGAGATCGCCAGCACACAGAGACAGTAATCAAAGCAACAACGATTGTAACTGGATATATTTGGTGGCACCATGTCGTAGCAGATGAAACGGGTCTCGGGCGGGTAGTTATTGCGGTCAACAAAATTGGAGCGTTCATCTTCGATCCTGCTCTCCCAGAGGGCTTTGGCGTCTCGCTCGCGGACACTTTGTGCTGGCCGAGTCTGGATACAGATTATCTCGCTTGGCAACATCTCCCCGGATTTATACTGTTCCTGAAGTTGTCTGAGTTTCTGTTGATCATTGGGCGTACGCGGCTCTTTTTTCTCAAAGCCTTCACTGCCGTTGTGCCGTTGGAGCTGGATGTCTACCAGAGCGTACAGGATCTGATCGACTGGCAATGGACCAGGGGATTGCTTGATGAGTTCCTTTTCGAGAGCGAGTCGGGACTCGTAGTCCTTTATGAGTTCGTCGATTGGAGATCGCTGCTGATCTTCGAACAGGATTCGCAGCCGATCTGAATCCTGCTCAAACCCCGGATACCTGCGGGCGATCTTTACCCGAATGCCCGCCAGTTGAGACTGAGAAATCAAACCTGCCTCAACATGGCCATCCAGACTATCGTGATAAATGTCATAGCTGATATAACGCCTGAATTCTGGCGCCGCTGAGGGGTAGCCCATCAGCAGGTGCGTCACCAACACCTGCGGCAGTTCAGTCTCCTTGACATCCGGTGGCGCCACACGGTTATCCCAGGCAAAATCAAAAGGATTTTCGCGAGTCGTCCGGCCATGGTAGGGGTTGTGCTCATTGTTGGATTCAAAGACTTGCCAGCTATCCTTGCCTTCGTCTCCGACAATAACTGCCCGCCAGCTGTCCTTGCCACAGATAAGCTGGCGTAAACCGGGCAGAACCTCATCAAAGGAACCGCCTTCTATCTGGTTGTTCCTCCAGTTACAGATAGCCAAGCTCCCCTCACGCTTGAAGGGGGCGAAAAGGGAATCGTATTCTTCGAGGAGGAGCCTCGCTCGATCACTCGCTATGATTACCGTAAACATCTTTACTCGTTTGACCCAGGGATGCTCTGAGACACCAGGCCGAAAGCACTCCGAATCCTCATCCGACTCCACTCAGCCCGCCACAGTTTCGATCTTGAGGAGACCGCTGATCTTCTCAAGTGGCTCAAGAATGGCATTGAACAGATAGCCTTGTCTGGTTTCTTGGCTGACAGCGTTGAGGATATCGCTCGCATAGCGACGGGCGATAATGTCGCGTTCGATGTAATGCGGTAAATTATTGATGAATACCTCAAGCTGGGACACCAGGAAGTGGACGTATTCGCCACGCGCTTGATCCTCATCGGTACAACCCAAGATGAAGTCGAAGACGGTCTCCAGTAAGTTGCGCGTAAAGATAAAGGTATCGTCTTCCTGGAGCTGAGCGTTCGGCGTGGAGATCGCCAGGAACAGCGGCAGATCAAAGAAGGAGAAGTGTTCGATTACAGGCGTGCTGTTATCCCCCTGCTCCGGACTGCCCAGCCAACGATTGGCCTCTGGGATATCAAAATAGGCAAGACGCTTGAGCAGTGAACTGGAGCTGAAGGAGGACACATTGTTCTCCTCACGATACGTACCGACGATGGACCAGACGTCCTTGATGATGCTGCGCCTGACCTGCGAATCGATAGTGATCGCGTCTAAGACCTCATAGAGTCGGTCACATTCGCTCCCGGTAGAGACCTGCAGGTTCACAGGAACGCCCAGTTGCGGTCGATAGTAATACCAGTACTTGCCATTGGCTCCCACCTTATCGTTTTTGATCGCGCCGTAGACGAGACCGAAGAACAGGGCCTGATGAATCTTGGTGCGGATTTCCTTCTCATTCTGCTCATCCACATCGGGCATCTGCAACAGAGTGTGCCAACGTCGATCAAGATGTGGCGTAATGACCAAAGAGCCCATCGAAGGCGAGATCCGATCGACCAGATTAAAGTACGCAGAAAAATAGGCGCCTGGCTCCTTGTAGCTACCTACCAGCTGTTTACCGTGAGCGTACTTACCAAGCATGTCAACCGTCAAGGCATAGTAAGCCTTGAAGAATAATATCTCCTGCTCGCTCATGCTCTCGTCTTCCACTCCGCCAAAATCTTTCAGCAAGCGTTCGACAAGCTGCTTCCGTGCCGGATCGTTCTTGCCCAGCAGAGCGGAGTTATAGCCACAGGCCGAAATCGGATGAGCCTCCTCGCCGGGATTCTCGATAAAGGGAGCCGCCAGGCGCTTGGCATCATTGATAACACTCTCGATATGCGGGATGACATCCTTTTGCTCCCAGTCGGGGTTTTGAAACTTGTATTCCTTCTCGAGGGCCTTAAAGATATCGACCTTGATCTCGCCGCCCTTATCGCGTTCCACACTCTTACGAAAGTCACCAATGATCTGCTCATCAAAGATCGCATAGAAAAAACGGTCGCTTTGCTCAGTGGTAGCATTGGCATACTCGCGAATTTTCATGTAGATGCCCCGGGAGACCTCGCCGTCAAAGTCCTCCGGATTGCCACGATAGGGGTAGTCCTTGCGAAAGTGCTCCATACAGGTACGGTCGGAGAGCACATAACGAGTGGTTGTGCCTGTCAGGCTCTCATACTTCTCGATGCAGTTGTCCTTGTCATAGTCGACTTCGATGAGCTTGGACTCGAGGTTATCGTAGAACTTCTCAAAACCCCTGCACATTTTGAATGCATAGTCATAGCATTCAGAGTAGACCTTCTGTTTGACAATCAAAACCCGTTTTTCTTCCAGGTATTGCAGCCAATCGTCGAAGCGTTCACGAACCTCCTTGATGTAGGCCGCGCCGCCGCGGTGGAACAAGGCTAACGGACCCTTGACGATCTTGGCATCTGCTATGACGTCCTGACCCTCCACTTCCTCGGTACTGGACTTGTCAAAAGGCTTGTCCTCGATCTCCTTCAGAGTCGCCTTGAGCTTTTCCAGCTCATGATCGGTGACCCGTAACTGTTCGTGGATAGTTTCCTTAATCTGATAGAAAAAATAACGCATGGCGTTAGGATGGATGAAGCCGCCTCCTTCAAGAGTCAGATGCTTCTCCAGTTGATGCTCTTGTAAGCCACCAAAATTGATCTCGCTGGTATTGAAGAGAGCATACGCGGTCGCAGCCGCCGTTGCCTCGCAGCGAGTATCGATCATTGTGCTGTAGGCACGCAGTTCTTTATAGGCCGGCAGGAAGGGCGAGCCGTCCTTGGTCTTGGCGAGCGGCTCTAATAATTCTGTACAAACCTGGGCCTGATCGCGAAGTCTTTGATCCGTCGACTGTCCTTTGATGTATTCCTCAAGCATAGTCATATAGATGATGCTCTTGTCGGTAACGTCCAGGGTCTCCGGGTCATGTTTGCGGGTGCTGTTGAGGATGGCAATCGAAAAACCGTCCTTGGTCTCGGCACGGTTAACAATGGCACTGATGTACTCCTGGCCAACATCGGTACTGACGGAACTGCCCAATTTGCGGCTCTGCTCCTTACGAGCGTCAATGATTTCGTTGATCTGCTTGTCGTATTTCAACCATTGACCGCTGACGCACTCAGTGACCCAGTTATAGGTAATGAAGTCACGGATATTTTTCCAGGGGTAGATAACGCGCGAGGCGCCAGCGCCGCAGTAACGACCTCGACCCTGGGTCTCAGAGAGCACGCGGATGGTATTGTCCTCCGAGGAGTTTGCCCGCTTGGAAGTTGGCCCCAGAGAAAGAGCGTAGACACAGGTGGCGGCGTGGTTCAAATAGTCCTGATAGTTATTCAGGCCATTGCCCGCGGTGTTGTTCGAATCGAAGAGGAAACAAAAATCATAGGGTGCGTAGTTGACTTCGTCGACGCCTTCGCTGGAGACTCGCGGAAACTCGAATTTCAGCTGGTTAAACCGCTTGGGCAGAGTGCTGTCGCCTTTCATCATAAAAGCGTTCAGTTCACGGATGGTGGCATAGGCGTTGCAACGCAGGTTGTTGCGCTCCTCCTCGCCATGAATCACCTTAAAGAAAACATCAGGCTGGATGAAGAAGCCGCGAACGATGTGAGCGCAGTTGGAGTACTTCTGAGCGATGTATTTCTTCAGGTACATCGCCACCGGCAAGATCAGGCCGGAGCCCGTGCCGCCACACAGGGAGGAGACAATGATCACGCGCAAAGACTGCTCCTCAGCATCCTTCTCCACCTCCAGCAGGCTGTCCAAAGCCTCATGCAGACCCGTTAAGGCACCGCTTTTCAGCGTGGTGTTAAAAGCCAGACGCGAGATAGCGCGCACCTGGCCGGCGCCCTCAGTAAGGGTCTTGCGAGCAAGGATCGCGTTGTTGGGAAACCAGGTGTCGCGAGCATGGCGGTCGTTTTCCAGATATTCCCCCACCGTTGCCTTGGTGGAGGTCTGCACGGTTCTGATATCCGGGTTGCTGTTCTTGATGTCGCGTAGCTCGTTGACATCGGTATCGAAGGCACAGTAGCGTACTCGTCCGGAATCAATGTTGCCCGATTCTCGGATTATCCGGTTCACCCGGTTGATGATAGTGGCGCCCGTACCTCCCAGGCCGATAATCAGCGTCGGAGCAATTTTTACCTTCATCGATTCTTCCCTTCCACTACGCCTGCACAATTCCATGACACTTTGACGGTACCTGTCCTCTTGCTCGTTAAAAATTCTCTCTTCTGCTTTACGGCCTCTTGCTATTTACTTCCTCGGGGAGCATACAAACGAATGCTTGTCGCTTGCATACTTGATAGGCGAGCTCTGCGACCAGACATCCTTCTTGCTATACACATATTCCTTGCCACGTTTCTTATTCAGATCCTTGGTACCCAGAGAGATCGTTGGCCCTCCCTCTTTTTGGAACGTAGCAATATTCAGGATATGCATCTGCTCGTCACGGGCCGCTTTAACCTTCAGACTGGAGAACCCGGACCCAGGCGGAAAATACTCATATATCCCCTTCTGCGCAACGAAGGGAAGGATGCTGGAGAGCAGGTCTACCTTGAGTGCACCGGTCTGATCCGGGAGGTCCTTTGTCCCCCGGATTCGGGCTGCGGGCAGCGCTGAACCTTTGACCTTCGGATGACGATCAATCTTGAAGCGCGGCTTGACAAGCCAGCCGATGATCAGGATCAACAAAGCCAGGCCAATCAAGCAGGGAATGCCGTAGGTGGCAAACCAGTCCCAAAAGCGATCCAGTAAACTGAGATCGTCAATAATACGCACATCGAGATCATAGTCAGTCGCTATCGCCTGCTCATCGTAGGTATAGCTTGCGGATACTGCGACCCTGATATCGCCGGTATCGGTAGCGAAGACATCGCCTTCCCAGGCGCCAGGCATCACCAATACCGACCCCACAGCCTCACCCTTGTGTATCTCAAAGGTCACCTTCGACGTGGTGCTGATACTCAGACTCTGATCGCTGATGGCCGCCCACTCCCCGACAGTAAATTCTTGCTCTTGACCATCCACGATCTGATACCAGTGCAGCTCCATCGCGTCGCGAGGAAAATTGAGGTCATTGAGCTCAGACACCGGGTATTCATTGTCAGATACCGCGAAGGCCGAAGGGCGAGCTTCCTGGAGTACGGTGAAGGTAATCTGCGACTTCGCGCTGTTCTGCCCGAGGAAGGTCGCAGTGATGTCCAGGATGGTTTCACCGCGCCGGAAGGTCAGGGTATCACCGCTCTGAAAATCCGCTATCACCACTTCCCCATCAACTGAGACGGTAGTGTGATAGATAACTTTCCCGAGTAGCTCCGAGGCGATAAACTGACCCTCGGAATCGGTGAAACCGTAGTTGACTATGTAATCGCCAGCTACGATCTTGTCCGTATCCACCTTGTTGCCTTGCTGATCCAAAACCTCAACGCCAAAATTCACCGAAGGTTTGTAGAAAATATCTACCTGCGAAGCACCGTTGATAACAAATTCCGTAGAGCCTTTCTCAATGCCTCCGAAAGTTGCAATCTGGCCTCGTAACGAGGTGTTGGGTACCGCGGGTACCAGCATCCCCTCAAACTCCGCCTCCTGGTTCTCCGACCATTTGACATCAACGAGACTTGTGGGGCTGAGGGAGGTCTCGCCATTTTGAGCATCGCCGATGGTGGCGTCCGCGCCCTGCGCAAAGACAACCACTTCGGAAAGGTCGATGTCGGGTGTGATAACGTAATCGCCGCTGTAACTGATCTGGTTGCGCTCGAACACCAGGTTGGCAAAGGCGGTCATCTTGGTGAGAATATCGCTGCCGTCGATAGCCTGGGCAACATACACATAGTTCTCAGGGTCATTGGCAATCGGCGTGACTCCAGATCCGATCTGCAGTAAAGCAACTCGCAAACTTGAATCCTCACGACGGTTGTCGGCCGTGAAGCGATGGAGGTCCGCCTCGACTGCGTCGGGAGGATAGTAACTCGGATCATAGAAGTCGCCATCGGAAAGTATGACGAGCCATTTTGACTCAGCATCCGCCGCTACCAGATCCTCATAGGCC
>JAIRXA010000132.1 GCA_031268525.1 Coriobacteriales bacterium
GTTTGCCCTGCATCTCGGTGAGCACGGCGATGAGACGTATTGCATAGTCGGTTCTTCTGGATATTTCCATAAACCCTTGCTTTCTACCTACTAGCTTCTCCGATAAATAAAAGCGTTAAAGAAGGTCATGTTCAAGAGCACGATGCAACTCCTCAACAGCGGCATCCTCAAGAAGGCGGTACGACTGAGCCTCATGATCGACAAAACCTGCAAGCTGAATCAGCACCTCCTCCATCTCGACTTCTCGGAAGTCTCCCGTCCGTAAGGATTCGCGATAGGCTTTCTCGACGGCATTGTGGCCAGCCATGACAATATCGTGACGTGACGCCCCTTCGGAAAGTTGCGCCAGACGCATGAGATCGAGGTGCGCGAAGGAGGAGTGATCCGTCGCAAAACGCTGCCAGACCTCGTAGCGCTCATCGGTGTGTGGCATCTCAATGACAATCTTCTGTACGATGCCGATAAGCGAGCGCAGCGGTTCGGCAAGGATATCGGATGTCGCGGCGGTTGCGATCAGGAAGACTCCTGGCTTGCGCAGAAGGGCCCGCAGGTATCCCGTCATCTCACCTTTTAAGGAACGACCGTGCATTGGCCTGCCGTGACTCTCGATAAGACCAACAGCATGTTCCTCGCTGCCAAACATTCGCTGCAGATGATCGATGTTCTCGACCAGGACAATGCAGGGAGTCTCCAGCTCCATGATGTCGGGTGGTCCGCCCAAAAAACCGCGCTTGAAGGGACCAGCCAATTTGATGGTGCCGCTGCCGTCGGGCTGTGCCTCGACATCAATATGTAGTATGGGCCAGCCAATCTCGCCAGCGGTTGCATGCGCAAAGAAGGAAACGTCGTCGCGCGAGGGGCCATAAAAGAAGAAGGGCTCCGACAGAGATAGTCCAAAAACGCCGTGACGGCGGGAAGTGTGCTCAACAAACTCGCGTAGTTTCGCAAAATGCGCTGGAACAAGTCCAAACTGACGCATGTACCTGATCGCGTCGTGGTAACCCGCCAGCGCGGCATAATCAAGACGGAACTCATGCGTTCGTTGCGCGTCCTGCGACCGCGAGCCGCCGGAACGCAGGAGCGGGGCAGGGACGGCCAGAGCTGTGACGGCGGGCATCGCGTCTTCGGGGGTCTCCTCGCCCGATGCGGCATCCACACCCAGATGCTCGAGTGCGTGGCGAATAGAATCGAACAGAGGATTACCGCCATGGCGGTTGACCTCCTGGGAGATCGCATCAGCCATGACCTCAAGATCGTCGGTCGTCACGCCCAAATCCTCAAGTTGACGAGTCGCAAGGCCCTGGAGACGCACGATGCCCTGTTCGGTCTGTTCGTTGGTATTGTAGGGGGCAAGCGCATCGAAGAGCTCTTCGGCTGTCGGACGGTCACCGAGATCGCAGGCGAGTTCCCAAGCCCTCCGAAGGCCATCGACAACTCGGCCAGAGAGCGTGGTGTCACCGGTCTGCTCCATCTCAAAAGCAGCGCAATACAAATGCAGCGCAAGGCGGCCCTTGCCATCCGTGAACGCATGATCCGCCGCATCGAGAATCGACGATACCTCGCGAAAAGGACCTTGATATGAAGCGCCATCAAAGGCGTCACTGTGGAAGATATCGTGCTCTGAAACCATGTAGTTCCCCTCGGAGGATAGGTATCGTTACCATGATATGCTTCGTACGCCAGAAATGACAGTAGACGGAGTACAATTTGCCAAATTGTTGCGCAACGCTATCCAACGCTCTCTTTCGGCTCGAATGACCAATCCAAAATCTGCCAGCCCCGCTTGCGGGCGGTTTTCTCCAGAAGAGTTTCTGGATTGATGGCAACGGGCGTCCTTGCCAGAGAAAGCAACGACTCGTCGCTGTAATGGTCACCGAAGGCATGGGTCAATTCCCAGGCACCTGGGCCGAAGGTAGCGTCGGCCCACCGGATCAACTGGATTGCCTTCTGCTCACCCTCCGGCGCCTCCCCGAGCAGGTGCCCGGTGTAGGAACCCTCGGAAACCTCCATCTCGGTGCAGATGAACCAGTCTACTCCGACATCAGATGCCGCCTGCGCCAGCAGAGGACGAAAAGAAGCCGAGACGATGACGGTCTTTTCCCCCGCGTCGCGACAGGCCAAAATGGCCTCGCGAGCCTTGGGTCGAATGAGCTGCGCAAGTTCAAGGCGATAGAGCTCGGTCATGAAGGCATCGACCTCGCTTACAGACATATGGCTTAAGGAGGCAAAGATATAGGAGCGCACGACACTCTGATTGACCGGCAGACGCAAACGATAGCGCACGCCCCACCACAGAACCTTGAGTGCGACGCCATAGGGGATGATGCGTCTACTCACAAGGCGCCGGACCATACAGACAGGGGAATGGCCCTCGAGGATGGTGCCGTCGAAATCGAAAGCGGCAATGCGAACAGGCACAACAGGCTCGTCGGGTTCAACAGGCTCAAGAGGCTCGTCAGGTTCAACAGGCTCAACAGGCTCGTCAGGAAAAGACATCAGTCCTCCCGTTGCATCAGGATCGCCTGCAGGGCTCGCAGGGCGCGACCCCTGTGAGAGATCGCGTTTTTCTCCGCAGGACTCAGCTCGGCCATCGTGCGACCGTCCGAAACGTCGTCGGGCAGGAAGAGGGGGTCGTAGCCAAAGCCTCCCTCGCCACGTGGAGACAGGGTGATCGTCCCCTCGCTGGTGCCTCGCACCATCGTCTCGTGACCGTCCTCATCCACGAAGGCCATGGCACAGACAAAACGAGCGGTGCGGTGAGCGGGTACAGTGTCACGCAGGGCCTCCAGCAGTTTGCGCCTGTTGTCCGCGTCATCGGCACCCTCGCCCGCATAACGCGCAGAGAAGATACCGGGGGCGCCATCGAGCGCATCCACCTCAAGACCGGAATCGTCGGCAATCGTCGCGCAGGGTACACCCGAGAAGACACGACTTCGCTCAAAGACAAAACGCGCCTTGATCAGAGCATTACCCTCAAAGGAGCAGGCATCTTCAACGGGTTCCTCGGTGATGCCAAGATCGGCCATCGTGCGATACTCACAGGCGGGCAAGGTGAGAACAGCTGCGATCTCGCGCACCTTATGCGCATTGCTGGTCGCCAGTGCGATGATCCGTGTCTGGGCACTCATGAAATGACAGCTCTCTGGGCGTCGAGCAGCCAGGCCAAGCCACCGGTGCCGAGGTCGAGCAGGGCGTCGAGACGCGCGCGATCAAAGGTGGCACGCTCACCCGTGCCCTGCACCTCGATGAACTCGCCTGCGCCATTCATCACAAGGTTCATGTCGATCTCCGCACGGCTATCTTCGCGATAATCAAGATCAAGGAGCAAACGACCCTCCACCATGCCGACGCTGACGGCGGCGACCTGTCCAAACAGAGGATCGCCCTTCAGGCGACCAGCCCTGCGCCAGGTAACAAGCGCATCATGCAGGGCGATCCAGGCGCCACAGATCGAGGCTGTACGTGTTCCGCCATCGGCCTGAATGACATCGCAGTCAATCGTGATGGTGATCTCGCCGAGGGCATCCAGATTGACGACGGAGCGCAGAGAGCGTCCGATCAGACGCTGAATCTCCTGGCTGCGTCCGACGGGCCCGTTATGCTCGCGGCGTGTGCGCCTGCCCGTCGAGGCGGGCAGCATCGCGTATTCGGCGGTCAGCCAACCCTTGCCGTTCAGTTTACGCCAGTTGGGAACTCCCTCGTCAATGCTTGCAGAGCAGAGCACCTGCGTATCACCAAAGCTGACCAGACAGGAACCATAGGCGTTCTTCAGGAAAGCGCGCTCAAAGCTTATGGGGCGCAGGGAGTTATCGCTGCGGTTATCGGTTCTTGGCGACATCAAAGGCCTCCTCTATCGTCAGTGCAGACAGGTCGGTACAGGCAGCATGGGCAGGCGAGCTGAAATGCCATCTTTGCTCAGGCGGGCGCGTGCGCCGTCCGAAGCCGCAACCGAGTCCTGAAGTCCTGAAGTGCCTCCTCAAGCTCATGCACCATCACCTGGCGAGGCGACCCAATGGGACGTTCGAGAATCACCTGGCCGAAGCGAGCAAAATCCTCTCCCTCCGCCGTGGTGCTTGCGAAATGATAGCACGGTTGCGTATCAGAGGGAGCAAGTTGACCGCGGCGATCCAGGGTCTCGGCGACATCGCGCACCGTCTCGGTCGCGCTCGATATGATGCGCACCTGAGCGCCCATGATCTGCCTGATCAGCGGTGTGAGCAGTGGATAGTGGGTACAGCCCAGGACCAGGGTATCAATGTCACAGCGTCGCAAGGGATCGAGATAATCATGGGCTATCTTGACAAAGGGCGGACAGTCATAGGCAGCATGGCCCGCAGCCGCGCCACTGGCCAGCGACATACGGTCCAGACGCAGACCCTGCTCGACCATCTCCACGAAGCGTGGAGTCGCGGTGGAGAAGGTCATGACGCCGGTATCCAGAGCGTGGATGGCTCGGTTGTAGATATCGGAATCGATGGTCGCAGTCGTTCCGATGATGCCGACACGTCGCGAGATGGTCGCCTGAACCGCGGCTCGCGCGCCCGGTTCGACCACACCGATGACGGGGACGCTCGACTCGCGTTGGATGCTGGTAAGGGCGGCAGCCGTTGCCGAATTGCAAGCAACGACGATCATCTTCACACCCTGAGCCGAGAGCCAGGCGGTGATCTGACGGGCGAAACCGCGTATTTCCTCCAGAGGGCGGGGCCCGTAGGGGCAACGCAGGGTATCGCCAAAGTAGAGGATCGACTCCTGTGGCAGGCGTTTGACGATCTCCCGAACAACCGTCAGTCCGCCCACCCCTGAATCAAATACTCCTATCGGCAGTGCTGCCGCATCGCTGCCGGGCCGTGCAGCTTCATCTGTGCCCGTACCATATATCGTATTCATGGTAACCATACTACCGCACTTGGCGTCTCAGGGGCAGTCGGGGAGAGCAGGGAGCCGCCACTCCCCCACCTCGCTCCAAAACACCTCAGGCTCTCAGGCCCCCAAAAGCCCCTCACTTGCCGGCTTGAGCTGCTGTTGTTTGGCAAGCAGCTCTCCACCAAGGATGCGGTAGGCCAAAAGCAGATTGAAGCGCAGGATTGGGTCGGATGTGTCAATGCCAAATTCCTCTTCTATGCGTTCGATACGGTATTTGACGTTGTTGCGATGCATGTGCAGGACGTCGGCAACCTCGGTCGGACGGCGCTCGCAGAGAAGATAGTGGTACAAAAACCAGTAGTTGTTGGTGCGATTCTTCTCGTCGTAACGCCAAATCTCGCTCAGGATGGCATCCCACTGGGTCTTGCGCAGAAGGTCCTCTCCCTCGATAACGCCGCGGCCGATCAGGAAATCAAGATAATACTCGTCAAAGTCGATGATGTTGCGAAAGCGGGTATCCGGGCGATGGAAGGGGCTGGGCGTCATGCCACTGCTCATAGCTGCCGCCTCGCGAGCCTGAAGGAAGGTACAGCACAGAGACCCCAGATTGGGGTAACCGATACTCCTGCCGCCACTTATCTCATTTTCTACGAGAACCTCGTTGATTCGCGAGGCAACCGAGCCGGTGGCGGTCGGATGGAGAGAACGGTCACAGGCGAGCTGTCGCTTCTTGCCGCAGTTAAAGCAAATGGCTATCAGCGCGTCGCCCAGAGACAGAACATGCACCTCGTTTACGCGTAGCGCGATGTCGGAGAGCAGACGTCCGCGAGGAATGTGTAGCTGGCTGGTATCCATATAATAAAGACAGAAACGACCCTCATAGGGGATGCCCAGTAACTGACTGCGGTCCTTGATGACTTCCTCGCCGCGAATGCGATTCTCTATGAGATCGATCAGAAAGACGTCCTTGGCTGGGCTGGTCTTGGGGTCGCTGAGAAAATCGCGCTTTGCGTAGTGGCCAACCCGATTGAGAAAGAGCATGAAGGTGTCCAGAAGGTACTCCTCGGGCTCCACCACGTTACACATCATAACTATTACCAGCGAGAACGTGCGATTGGCCTTAAAGGAATAAACGGCCGTCGTGTACTTGCAGTAGGCCTTTGAGTCGTTGATGACGAGGCCGCTCTGACGCTCCCAGACCTCTGGACGCCGGTAGCGACGGAACAGCTGGATGTTCTCTTTGGTGTGATAGCCCGAGCGAATAAGGTTTGTGGTGATGGGGTCGTCACAGGGTATATCCTTGGTGTACGCCAGCAGCTTCAAGGCAGGGTCACAGACAATCACGTTGTTGCGCAAGAAGCGCGTCGAGAGGTCAAAGAGCTTTTGCAGACCTTCGTCGGCAATGATCGAGGCGTCCATGGTGCGCTCCCAGGTACCATAGGTCAAAAAAACATCCTGGAGCAGACGTAGCACTTCCAACAGACCGATGTTGGTGAATACCACAGCGCTTGCGGCCGGAGGAGTTGGCTGCCCGTAATCGCCTACGTAGAGAAAGGACAGCCGTTTGGAGCTGTGCTGTTCGGGAATATCCGGATCGTCGGTGAGATAGAGGAAGCGGGGGTTGACGTCCTTATCAACAAACAGCCGGGCGTCTTCAAAAGAGCTTGCGCCTACCACCGGTTCACAGGCGACAATGCCAACTCGTTCCAACTCGTGCGCCAGGATGTGCAAGGTTAAGGCCATGACTTCGCCTTTCTCTTCGTCCTGCAGATTGCTCGCTCAGATGTCCGATGGTGCCTCGGATGCCTGATGGTGCCACGGATGCCTGATGGTCCAATCGATGATCTGTAATGTCATTTTAGCAAAATAGACGCTCAACCATTTGTGCATTTTGCACAATCTTATAAATTGGCTCTTATGCGCCCTATGCGTTTTCACTATCCCTCTTGCCGATCGGATGCCCATCGCACAATGACGGGCGATTATATGCTTGCCAAACTGGCCACACCAGATATCTGGCCCCTTATTTGGACCATCGGTGAATACCGGAGCCTGATAGTAAACACACCGTTTATTATCGGACACTCTGTTTGCTGATGGGTGTAGGACGTGCCGCTGCGGCAACAACGACAAAGAACAGGGAGGCAGTTATGGCGCAAGACTCGCAGGCAGTAGAAACCGCAAAGGGTTCTACGACAGGCTCTAACAAGCGCGTCAGCAATTTTTTCGTAAACATCTTCGGACTGGGTGACTTTGGCTTCCAGATTATGGTGAACATGGAATTGCTGTTCTTTATGGCATTCCTCACCGACGCGGTACAGTTTGATCCGGGCACAGCCGGCCTGATAGGCGCAATCACGGGAGTATTTGACATTCTCTGGGTGTTTATCGCTGGCATGATTATCCAGAAATGCAACTTCCGCTGGGGCAAGCTGCGTAGCTGGCTGCTCCTCACCCCGCTCTTTATCTGGGCGACCTTCGTCTTCCAGTTCTGGGGTCTGTCAGGCAACGGCTCTCTGGCCTCCTTGCTCATCTGTCTCGGCTTTATCGTCAGCCACCTGATCTGGAACTGCGCCTACACAGCGCATATCTCGATGATCTCGGCCTATTCTGACGACATCCAACAGAGAGCGACCATGTCCTCACGACGGATGTTGGGACAGGCCCTGGGCAAGATAGTGTTCTCCCTGGTTGCGGTCAGCCTGATCGGCTTTTTCTCCGGTCCGGATAAGCTGCCGATAGGCTACACCATCGCAACCGCCGTGCTTACCTTGCCGATGGTAGTCTGTTACTTCGTCATCTTTGTGGTGTCCAAACCATACGAGAAAACGCAGGCCCCCGGCGGTGCGGGTGCTCAGGCGACAGCCGAAAAGGTTCCCGTCTGGAAGAGCGTGGCCAACGCCGCAAGGAACTCTCAGCTTATAGTGCTCCTTATCGCTGACTTTGGTCGCTGCTTCGCCTTCTATCTGGTAACCGCCGTGACCGCTTACTACTTCCGTGTGGTGCTGGGCGACCCTGGCGCAATGACCCTCTATCTGCTGCTCATCAATGTCGCCGCTGCCATTGGCGCTCTGGCTGCACCGTATGTCACCAGGGCTATTGGCAAGAAGAACACCTATTTTCTGGGAATGGTAGGTTACGCCGCCTGTCTGTTGCTGGTGTTCCTGTTGCCATCGGACTACATGACCTTCATGATCATCATGGTCATCGCCTCGGCAATCCTCCAGCTTTCGTTCTCGATGGGAACCGCGATGTTTGCCGACACGGTGATCTATGGCGAGCACAAGACGGGTGTTAACTCCCGCGGCTTTATCATGGGCCTCTATTCGCTGCCCATAAAGACTTCGGTCGTGGCTCGTGCCTCCTTTATCGGCGTGATGTTGGCTGCCATGAACTATGTGCCCGACGCCGTCACGCCACAGATGGTCGATGGCATAAAGAGCCTGTTTACCGTTTACCCCGCCATTGCACTGATCATCTGCGCGCTGTTTGGTTATCTGCTCTATCGTCTGACGGACAAGCGCGTGACGCAACTTTCCGATGAGTTGGCCGAGCGTAAAAACGCTGCCAACCAAGCCACTGAATAGGACCTGAACAAGCAGTACCGAAACCTCACCACTTCACCGACGGTGAAGTTGCCTCCCTTGGCACCATCACCGTCGGTGGCAAGCCTCATCCACCTGCAAGTCGGCAGGCGGTAGGTGTCGCACTGTCCCACTGCCACGTACTCATCTGCAGGCAGGCACTGCAGGGCCGACGACTGATCGACTACAAGAACAACGGGCAAGAACGAGAAACCGGGAGTAAGTATGTTAAATGAACGCGAAAATTTCATGGAGCTGATGACGGGCGGAACACCTGACCATCTGGTCACACAGTGGTCGCCGTTCGTCCCCATTATGATCGACCCACTCCAGCGCTACACCCGCGGTAACCGCAAAAAGGGCACGACCAGCATAGACCGCTGGGGTACGACCATCAGCTGGCCCGACGACCAGCCAGCCGCCATCCCCCTGAACGAGGGCGACCTGAAGGTGGTAAAGGATGTCACCAGATGGCGCGAATACGTCAAGACGCCCGACCTGGAGGGTGCGGCAGCCGTGCCTGGAGCCTGGGATGACGCCCGTGCGGCAATGGACAAACTGGATCGCAAGGCCGAGATGACGATGTGCTTCATGGGCACGGGAATCTTTGAGCAGCTGCACTTTCTCATGGGCTTTGAGGACGCACTGGTCGATCTTTTGATGGAGCAGGAGGCCATCGACGAGCTGATCGAGGAAATCTTCCAGTACCGCTACACCTATGCCCGACTGCTGATCGAGAACCTGAAACCCGATGTTATCTGTTCACACGACGACTGGGGCGCCAAACACCAGCTGTTCATGCACCCCGACATCTGGCGCCGGTTCTTCAAGGAGCGTTATCGCAAATTCTACCAACTCTTCCGCGATAACGGCGTGATCTCTCTGCACCACGCCGACTCGCATTGTGAGGAGATCGTAGAGGATATGGCTGAGATAGGCATCGACATCTGGCAGGGCGTGCTGCCACAAAATAATATCCCAGCCATGCAGAAGCAGTTGGCAGGCAAGATGATCCTCATGGGAGGCATCGATCAGGGCCTGGTGGACATTGATGGGATAGACCCGCAGATCATTCGCGACGAAGTGGACAGGACCTGCAGGGACTACGTACCCGGTGGCTCGTTTATCCCCTGCCTGTGCAGTGGCCTTCGCAATGGCGCAATCTATCCCTTTGTAGATGAGGTCATTGACGATCAGATCCGCAAGAACTCGCCTCTCTACTGCGAATACTGATATGAGTGGCCAGGGTGCTGACATGCGCAACCGTTATACCGTCTCGTCGGTCATCGACGCTTTGGGCGTAAGCCGCTTTACCCTGATAACCTTTTTCTTCCTCGGCTTCGCCATGGTCTTTGACGGATACGACTATATGATCATAAACGTGACCAATACCAATGTTGCGACCTCGCTGCTGGGGACGGACTTTGACCGTATGGCGATGGGCACCCTGACCACCTGGAGCGTCCTTGGTATGGTGGTCGGTGGTGCCACGGGCGGTATTCTCTCCGATCGCTTTGGCCGCAAGACGGTGCTTGTGGGTGCAATTGCCTTTTATGCGCTCTTCACGTTGCCTCAGGCCTTCGCGCAGGATTATCTGTTCTTTGCGCTGTTTCGGACAATCGCCGGTTTTGGCATAGGGTCGTGCATCCCCGTGGTAACGACTATCTTCTCCGAGACGATGCCGACCAATAAACGCGGCCTCTTCATCACCTTTGGAATGGCCTTCATGGTGGGCGGATGGGTGCTTGCCGGAGTCATTGGCGGGCCGATTAACAACGCGACCAACCAGCTGGCTCCCTTTTGTGAACCGATCGCTGTGGCTCAGGCCGACGGCTCCATCCTTCACACCTACGCCAACTGGCGGATAGTCTTCCTCATTGGCGCCATCCCCCTGGCTTATGCGCTGCTACTCCTGGTACTGATGAAGGAAACGCCCCATTGGTATGCGAATTCCGGGCGAATATCGCAGGCACTGGAGCGCCTCAACCAAATTGAACGCAGCGCTGGACGCAGACCCAGTGAGCTTGATCCCAAACTGCTTATCATCCCGCCCAAGCCCGCCAAGACCAGCCCCACCGTGCTGCTCTCCAGGCGCTACATTCTGATAACCTGCGGACTTTGGAGCACGTATTTCATCGGCCAGTTCTGCATCTATGGCATGAACACCTGGCTACCCACCTGGTTTCGAGGCATTGGTTATTCGCCGGCGGAGGCAACCGCCTTGCTCACCTGGAACAATGTCGCCGCCATCGTCTCCAACATCTCGGTAGGCTTTGTCTCCGATCTGGTGGGCCGCAGGCGTAACCTTGGCTTTGCCTGGCTGTTTGCCATTGGTGCCATCGTGCTCTGTTCGCTGTTTGTCGTACCTGGAAACTTTGTGCTCTGCATCGCGCTGATGCTCCTGTTTGGTTTTGCGCTGAACTACGCAATCACGGCCATTCAGCCCATCATGCCCGAAAGCTACCCCACCCAGATACGCAACATGGGCGTTTCCTGGTCGCAGGCCTTCGCGCGGCTGGGCGCGGCAATTTCGCCTGTTGTCCTTGGCGGTCTGGCCTCCAGTGCCTTCTTCGCACAACGCGGAGCGGCAGGTGAGGTGCTTGTGGACGCTGCGGGCAAACCGGTGACCGACTGGAGCATGTTGGTGCTGGTACTGGTGATACCCCTGGCCATTGCCTTTGTCTGTACGCTTGTGTTTATCCGCAAGGAGACTAAAGGCATAAGCATGGATCAGCTCCAGGAAGAAGAGGAAGGCGGCAGGGCTCACGCCTGAGGCTTGGCGACCTCAAAGAGGTCCGCTGCCGCCAGAGAGCGGGAGAAGTATATGAACGGGAACGCAGAAGCGGTGTGCGCAACTGCCAAACGAATCCCTTGCAGGGAGGCATCGAGGGTACATGCTCAGTGAAACTCAGGTTGAGAAGTACCTGTGCCGCATAGGTCTTGTGGATGGGGTGCCTGTCAGTGCTACGGGATTGGCGGTACTGCACCGACAACACCTGCTCACCGTACCCTTTGACAATCTGGACGTCCTGGCCCATCTGCCAGAGATCAAAACGCTCGAAGGCCTCTTTGAGAAGATAGTCAAACGCAGGCGAGGCGGTATCTGTTATGAGCTTAACGCTCTGTTTGCAGAGCTCCTGCGAGCTCTGGGCTTTACGGTCAGGCTTGCGGCGGCACGCCCTTCTGCACGCGCAGGCGTGCCGAGTTGTGGAGAAGACCCGGATTTCGCGCATCTTATCCTGCTTGTTCATGTGGACCAAGACCTTTGGCTCGCAGATGTTGGCTTTGGCCGAGGCGGCTTTTTTGAACCACTTCGCTTTACGGTCGGCCTTTCACAGACAGACCAGCGAGGAACCTACCGGATAGTACCCAGCACTGCTGAAGGAGTGAAGGGCTGTTATGACCTGCTCTTCACTCCACGCTTTGCTCCCAAGGATGTCTCAACTGCGGAGCAGGAACGTGTCATCTATCGCTTTGACCCGACCGCACGTGACCTCTCCGAGTTCTCCAGACGCTGGCACTGGACAGTCACCAGCAGCGACTCCCTGTTCCTCAGTGGCTCACTCGTTGCCCTCGATACCCCTGCTGGCAGGATCTCCCTCAGCGAGAACCACCTACGAATAACCGAGTACGGCAGACAGACCGCGCGCGCGATACCGGACACAGACGGTTTTCATGCCCTGCTGGCCGAACACTTTGGGATTATTGCTCCTTAGCCCTGGCCAGAGACCTGAAAGCACACGACGGCGCACCACAGTCTGCCGTCCCTGTGAGAGCAGTCGCCTTCCATCGCGGGTCTTCTCGCTGACCAAGGTCATCTGTCACGGCAAGAGAGAGGACGCACCGAGCGATACGGGAGACTCGCTCGGTGCAACTCTATGGTATCCTGCTGGACAAACGGCTTTTTGTGAAGTGGCTATCGCATGATGGTTTCGCAATTGCTTGAACAGCTGCTTTGTGGTGGCCCCTCCTTCTGTCGGTCGGACGCACCATGCAGCAGAGTTCAACCATAGAGCAAGGTGGTTTCATGGACAATTCCACCCACGTAGTTGATCGAGTTTTCTCCATTTTGGAGTATCTTTCGTTGGAGCCCGAACCCAAGGGGCCCACAGAGATTGCGACGGCAATCCAACTCCATAAGAGTACGGTCCACCGTCTGCTCTCCACACTCTGTAATCGAGGCTATGTGGAGCGAACCGGTGAAGGCAGGTATCACATTGGTGTCAAGCTCGTTGAGATAGCCAGTAACCACATCGATAATCTCGAGCTCCAAACCGAAGCGCGTCCCCTCCTCAACGAGCTGCGCGAGGCGCTTGGGCTTGTCGTGCATCTGGGGATCCTCGATCATACCGAGGTCGTGTACGTAGAAAAGATGGACATCTCCCGCAATCTGCGTCTCTATACACAGATTGGTATGCGCGTGCCGGCACACTGCTCGTCGCTGGGCAAGTGCCTTTTGGCCAACCTCTCGGGTGACGATATCGACTATCTGTTGCCCAAACAGAAGCTGGAGCGTTACACGCCCAATACCATCACCTCGGTTCAGGAACTCAAGGCGCATCTCAGGGAAGTGCGCCTCCGAGGCTGGGCAATTGACAACGGTGAGTATATCGTTGAGAACCGCTGCATTAGCGCGCCCATCTTTGATTATCGCGGTGAGGTAATTGCCGCCGTGAGTGCATCAGGGCCGGAAAGCCTCCTCACCGAGGAGCGCATCCCCACCGTTGTGGCCAGGGTCAAAGAGACAGCGACTCAGATATCTCGCCGACTCTGCTACCGCAACCCTTGAGTCACCGAGAGACAGACTGTCTTTGGCAGCACAGGCTTTATACTCTTAAGCTATTCAAACTTCAATCAAATCGTGCTCTGTACCGAGATCTCCCGCAGCTATCCCTTTCATTTCTTCCAGCAGGAAGTCATGGTATGCCCGGCCAGTCAGACCAAAGTAAGGCGAGGATGGTCGAGCTTGCAGGTTGACGGGCACCGTTTTGGTGCGGACTATCTCAGCGGTAAACATACGCAAGGCGGTAGGCAGGTTGATGCCAAAGGTGCTTGTGATGGCCTCTGCCTCTCGCTTCATATCCTCGTCCATGCGGACTGTTACGGTGCTCATCGTGCTTCCCTTCTGCCGCCTACTCTCTATCAAATAAGATTGAGCAATGATACCATATGACGTTGTTTGGCATCAATTGATATCTTCACGCGCACAATAAGCGGAGAAAGAGAGTGTTCACGCCTCGTCATTCGGGCCCTGACCCGGAATCTCTGCGACAGGGGCGCGCTGAATTAATCGGTGCTTCTCAAGCTGCTGCGGGGAGGGAGCAGACGCACTGCCCCCTCCCCACCCGCCCCGCTCAGTGTTCTCGGTTGCCAAACAGCTACCCCGCTAAGATGTTCTTAAGGACGATGGTCTTGAGTTGAGTTACCTCGTCGTAGGTGGAAAGCACGCCCTCCCTGCCGATGCCGGAAGACTTGTAGCCACCAAAGGGCATCTCAAAGCTGCGGAAGAAGGAGGCGCCGTTCAAGACCACGCCACCGCATTCCAGGCGATGTGCCACCTGCCAAGCCGTTTTCATGTTGCCGGTAAAGACGCAACCACAGAGCCCGAACTTGGATGAGTTGGCAATCTCAACGGCCTCGTCCACCGTGTCAAAGCCGATGATGGGCACCACGGGTCCAAATATCTCCATGTCGATGGCCACGTCTGCGGTCTTGGGCAC
>JAIRXA010000156.1 GCA_031268525.1 Coriobacteriales bacterium
CAACAGATCACGCCGCAGCCCACGTCGCTGATGGCGATGGCCGTACCTTTGGCAGCGAACTGCTCGTGCAGGTCGATGGCCTCGCAACAGCGCTCCATGATCTGGATCGGTACGGCAACGCATTCCTTCAGGCAGGTCTCCATGACCTCAGTCTTGTATGCCTTTTCGGCTTCGGTCTCCCGGGGCAGACCGTAGGCGGCGGCCAGCGGCTCAAAGACCTCAGCATCCAGCGCGACCAGACGGATCAGATCGCGCTGCAGGGCGTCGGCCCTGGCTTTGAGAGCGATGATGTCGTCCTGTACGTCGGCATACCTTTTCTTACCGACGGTCAGCGAGCCGACCATGTTGCCGAGCGCCGTACCGATGGCTGCGACCAGTGCCGCCGCTCCGCCGCCGCCGGGCGCTGGAGCTGAAGAAGCCAGCAGTTCGACAAAGTCCTCACAGCTGAGATTGGTTGATGCTTCGCTCATGAACTCCTCCGAAACAAAGACAGGGGGCCGTAGACAGGGTCCGTCCGTAGACACGGAACCGTCCCTTGTCTACGCGGTTCGCCCGGAACCGTCCCTTGTCTACGTGGTTCGCCCGCGCGTGTGCGCCCGTCAGCCTTAGAACAGGCCGCTGATCTTGCCGTTCGCATCCACATCGATCTTCTCCGCGGCGGGCACCTTGGGAAGGCCGGGCATGGTCATGATCTCACCGGTCAGGGCGACGATGAATCCGGCACCGGCGCTGACCTTGAGATTGCGCACGGTAACACGGAAGTCGCGCGGCGCACCGAGAAGCGCGGCGTTGTCTGAGAAGGAGTACTGGGTCTTGGCCATGCAGATCGGCAGCTTGTCGAAGCCGAGCTTCGTGAGCTGCTCGGCCTGCGCCTTTGCCTGCGGGGTAAAATCCACACCGTCGGCGTGGTAAATACGCGTGGCGATAGCGTTGATCTTGTCTTCGATCGAGGCGTCGAGCTCATAGCTGAAGCGGAAGTCGTTGGGCTGCTCAACGACGCGTGCGACCTCCTCGGCCAGCTTGAGGGCTCCTTCGCCGCCTTTGGCCCAGTGCTCGGCCAGTACGGCGGTAACGCCCAGCTCACGGCATTTATCCTCCACGAGCTTCAGCTCGGCGGCGGTGTCGGTTGGGAAGGCGTTGATCGCAACAACAGCAGGCAGTCCGTAGACCTCGGTGATGTTGGAGACGTGCTGCAGGAGGTTGGGCAGTCCAGCTTCCAGCGCAGCAAGATCCTCGGTGGCCAGCTGGTCCTTGGGCTTGCCGCCATGCATCTTCAGAGCGCGCACCGTGGCTACGATAACGACTGCGGAGGGAGCAAGATCAGCCAGACGACACTTGATGTCGAGGAACTTCTCCGCACCCAGATCGGCGCCAAAACCAGCTTCGGTGATGGCATAATCGCCCAGCTTGAGGGCGAGGCGGGTCGCCATGACGGAGTTGCAGCCGTGGGCGATGTTGGCAAAGGGACCGCCGTGCACGAAGGCCGGCGTATGCTCAAGAGTCTGCACCAGGTTGGGCTTGAGTGCGTCCTTGAGCAGGGCAGTCAGTGCACCTTCTGCCTTGAGCTGACCGGCAGTGACCGGCTCGCCGCTGCGGTCATAGGCCACGATGATGCGCGCCAAGCGCTCTTTGAGATCGGTGATCGAGCTGGCCAGGCAGAAGACCGCCATGATCTCGGAGGCCACCGTAATGTCGTAGCCGTCTTCGCGCGGCGTGCCGTTGGTCTTGCCACCAAGACCGTCGACGATGAAGCGCAGCTGACGATCATTCATGTCAACGCAGCGGCGCCAGGTGATGTTGCGTGTATCGATATCGAGCGCATTACCCTGATGGATGTGGTTGTCGAGCATGGCCGCCAGCAGGTTATTGGCGGCACCGATGGCGTGGAAGTCGCCGGTGAAGTGCAGGTTGATATCCTCCATGGGCACGACCTGAGCATAGCCGCCTCCGGCAGCGCCGCCCTTGACGCCAAACACCGGGCCGAGCGAAGGTTCGCGCAGTGCAACAACGACCTTCTTGCCGAGCTTGCTCAGACCGTCGGCCAAGCCGACCGTCGTGGTGGTCTTGCCCTCGCCAGCAGGCGTGGGGGTAATAGCCGTGACCAGCACGAGCTTACCATCGGGCTTGGGGTTGCCCTTGAGGATGTTGTAGTCGATCTTGGCCTTGTAGTTGCCATAGAGCTCAACAGCATCGCCTGCCACGCCAGCCTTCTCCGCAATCACCGCGATAGGGTCTGGGGTCGCCTCTTGGGCTATCTCGATGTCTGATTTGTAATCTGCCATGCTCTGATTCTCCTTCTCTAAGACCTACTTTATTCCGGCTTACGGGGAACAGACTTTATTCCGGCTTCACAGGGAACAGGCCCTCGCGGTAGGCGGTCAGGTACTCCATGCAGTAATCGTCATTACCGAGCAGCGCATCGGTAGCCTTCATCGTCGCCTGCATGTCGGCTGACATCGGATCCATGATGGCGCTGTCCATGCCTGCAGCCATCGACAGCGACAGGAACTGCATGTTGATCGCCTTGCGGTAGGGCATCCCAAAGCTGATGTTGGACAGTCCTGAAGTGAAGTGCACCTCAGGGAACTCCGCCTTGATCAGCGCGATCCCCTGAATGAAGTTCTGCAGCGAGTCGCCTTTGGTGGCGAGCGTGGTGACCAGTGGATCGAAGAAGAGCTTGGTGCGCTTGATGCCAGCGGCGTCGGCCTCGGCGACAATTCTGCGAGCAATCTCCAATTTGGTTGGCGGATCATCGGGAATACCATTGTTGTCGCAGGTCAGGCAGACAACACCCCAGTCGGTTCCCGCGATCACCGGAAAGACCGTCTCGGTCTTGCCCTCTTCCTTGGAAACCGAGTTGATCAGACCGGGCCTTTTGGCCAGTGGCATCAGGTCGACCAGCATCTGCGGATCGGAGCTGTCCAGACACAGCGGGGTATCCACCGTGTCCTGCGCGATGCCGATCAGCCACTCCATCGTCTCACGCTCGATCTCGGGGGCGACGCCTGCGCAGATATCGAGATATGCCGCACCGCCATCGGTTTGGCCGTTCGCGATGAGGCGGATGTACTCTGCGTCTCTGGCCTTGATGGCGGCCAGCGTCTTGGGGATGAAGCCGTTTATTTTCTCGCCGATGATGATCATTTCTCAGTTCCCTTCTGCTCGTTGTTCGTGCGTCTTTGCCTGCGTGTCGTTGCCTGTACCGTGTCGTCCGTGCCTACCTATGCTTGCTGTCGCCTGAAACTGTCGCCTGTACCGTGTCGTCTCTGTCCATGAGCGTCACATCCTGAGTGTGTGCCTGTCCTGAATGGGTACCCATCCTGGGGCCACCCTGGCGTTCTTACAGCGACTACACCCGCTGTCCCGGTGGTGGTAGGGGCATCCGATGCGCCGCGTTGTCACGTTCATGCGTATAGTTGCTCCAGCCGGAAGTCTCATAGAACTCCCAGTTGTTGGGCGGTGTGATGAAACTGTCAAGTTTGTGCAGCTCATTATACTTCTTCAGCCGATGATACGCCTTGAAGTGGATGCAGTAACGCTCATCGGGATAGACCTCGCACCAGCCGTCCACGCTACCCCCACAGGGCCCATTACGCTGGCATTTGGGGCACTGCGTCATCGGACAGGTGTAGATGGCTGCCTCCAGTCCGCAGTCTCCACAATCCATGCAGCCGTAGAGGACGGTCTTGCCCAGATGCTCCAAACCGTGATGGCGATTTGGGCCCTTCTTGCGTTCCCTGCGGTCCATAACCGTCTTGAGAACGCCATAGAAGCCCTTGTCACGTGAGAGCACGAGCCGATGGAAGAAGCGCGACAGGCCATACCCGCTCATCAGTTTGCGGGTACGTACAAGCTCGGTGCGCGGCGCCTCGGCGCCCTCTCGATCATAGAGGAAGAAGCCGCCTGTCTTGCTGTAGCTGATCTCATCCGCCCAGTCTTCCCAGCGCTCCTGCAGATCTTTGGCCATATCAAGAATGTGATTAAAGGCATCCACCGTTATGCCAAAGCCACCGATATGCACGCCAGCATAGCCCTGCCCTCGTGCGATGGCGATCATCTTGGCAGCGCGCACATAGCGTGCCGCCCTGCCCTTGTCCTCGGCCTTGGCCTCCTTTTCCAAGGTTGCCATCAACTCGTCAGAGATGTAGCAGCCAGGGATAGCGTTCGCTCGCATCATGCGCGCAGCCCCAGGTGTCAGCAAAAAGATGTTCGCAATCAATGGTGTCTTGTAGCCACGTTGGCTCAGGTAGGTGACCAGTTCGGCGGTTTTGCGGGAGTCGTAGCCGAGCTGCGAGATGATGAATTGCGCACCGGCAAAGATTTTTTTCTCGACCTTGAGGTACTGGGTGATGGTCTCACCCTCAGTGTACTTGAAGGGATTGACGACCGACCCCGCAAAGAAGCTGGCTGGTTCCTCGCGGTGCTCGCCTCCGCGCGCTTGATAGACGAGCCCCTCATTCATCTCGCCGATCATCTGCAATACCTGAATAGGGTCGAGATCAAAGACCGGGCGACCGCGCCCCATCCATCCAGTAGCCTGATAGTCGCCGGACATGACAAGCAGGTTCTCGACGCCGGCCCGCTGAAGCGAGTAGAACTGAGCCTGAAACTGGTTGCGACTGCGATCCTTGCAGGTCGTGTGAACCAAAGGAGTGATACCCGCCTCGTAGAAGTCAATTCCGAAGGCATCGGCGAGGAGTGCGGGGTTGCCACTGGGATTGTCCGTGATAGAGACAGCGTGCACGCGCTCGGTCGCCCAGATGGCCTGCGCCTCCTCAAACTCCTTATGTTGCCCCGGCTCGTTGGCGCCTCGGCCCGGAATGATCTCGACACTGACAACAAACTCTCCAGCCTGGAGAGCGTCACGAAGTTTGTTCGCCATAGTCACTCCTGTATCCAGATGAACGAGAAAACAACTCCATCAAATTCCATCGAATTCCATTGTGCCTCATTAAACGGAATGCCCTCGTATACACACAAGCGCACCCTGAGAAGAGGGTGCATTCTGCGCAGATCGATGATTTCCCACTGTGCACTTTGCCGTGTCTTTTGTAGACAGGGGAAAAGCGGAGGTGAGCGGTAGGTAGGTAGGCGCACAGGCGGTAGGCGGTGGGCGAATGAGGAAGTCCTCTCCCCCTCCCCCGGTGAGGTAAAAGGACCTAACACGCAGCACACTGTGCACTTTGCACATTGTGTATTGTTTTCAGGTACAATAGAGGCTAAAGTCGAGGGGTCAGAGGCGCACATGAAGGAACAACATGGAGCTCAACCTGCACATTATCGCTGAGGACCTGGCAGCCTATAGGCCCAAAAGCCGAATCGAAGAGGACTACGATGTTCGCCGATTGCGGTTCCCAGCGCTCTTTGACGGCAACAAGACCAAACGCAGCCTGCTTTACATCGTCGAGAGCAGCCTGCTGACTCCCAGTAATATCGAGCTCATCGGCGAAGGATCAAGCCTGCTGATCATCGGCACCCCTCCGACGCGGCTGCTCAAGAAGCCCTGCAATCTCATATGGATCGAGAAGGGCGCAGAACTCTCCCGTGTGTTCTCCGAGGTAGTCGAGCTGTTTTCCGTCTATGAAATATGGGGTGGACGGATGCTCAACGCGCTCATCTCCAAAAAGCAACTCAAGCGACTCGGCGAACTTGCCAGCCCCATTGTCAAGCGTCCGCTGTATCTCATCGACTCGCATCTCCAGATGGTGTTTTCCGTTGTCGACGAGGAGCTCTACAAACTACCGCACGATTACCTGCTGCAGGTGATCGACAACAACAACCCGGCGCTCGGCATATTTGCGCTCGACCGCTTCTACGACGATGCCCTGACCCACCGCAAGCCCTTCCTGCTACCGCGAAGTCGCAGCTATGGCACCCTGGTGCAAAACATCTTTGTCGACAGCCATCTGGTAGCAACCCTGTCCTTCGACGAGGTGGGAGAAGCGTTCACGAAGCGCGACTACGCTCTACTTGTCATTCTCGCGGAGTTTATTGCCAATGGCATCACCTATCACGACGAGTGGAACACCTCGGCGCCGCAGCTGCTCGATGGACAGATACAGCTGCTCCTCGATGGGCAGCAACCGGACAGAGAGGAGCTCGCAACCGCCCTCAAGACGATGGGCTGGACGGTCGAAGATGCCTACTACTGCATAGTCGCCGCACCGCTCAATCCCCTGTACCCCAGTGGCCTGTTGGCTGCCGCCGCCCGGCACACCTGTGCGCAGGCCAGCCACATGATCTACGCGATATACGATCATAACATTGTTTTTATCGTCAACGCCGACCACTCCACACTGTCGCACGACGACACCATCAGTTTACTTGCAACCGAACTTGAGCGCTTACTATTGTATCTCGGCGAGAGCAATATCTTCAATTTCTTCCAGATGCTCGGCGCGCATTATCGTTTGGCCGTCGCCGCCCAAGCACTCGGAAGTCAGATCGACCCCGACAAGATGATCTACCACTTCCAGGACTACTTCATGGCCTACCTGATCTCGCGCGCCAAGGAGTCCATGCCACTGGAAGCAATGATTCCGCGCGGACTGATCCAACTCAAACGCTACGACGAAAAGTACGGCACCGACTTTGTGCACGTCTTCCGTGTCTTTCTCAAGCACGACATGCGCATCGCCTCAGCAGCACGCGAGCTGTATCTCCATCGCAATACGCTGTCGCATAAGATAGCGCAGATAAAATTCATCACCCGCCTTGACTTTGAGAATAATCCTGACGTGCGTCTCAGCGTCTCGGTTGCCCTGAGCATGATGGAGTAGCGTGGAACTCATCACAACAGAAACGCATGAAGCATGCGGCTGAATGCTGACCGAAAGGCAGACAGATGAACGCGATCATTTTGAGTGGCTTCTTGGGAGCAGGGAAAACCTCGTTCCTGTTGCAGCTGGCGAGCCATCTGACGCGAAGCGCTCAACAGAGTAAGGGAGAGAGCGAGGACGATAGTCCTGCCCAGAGTGGCCTCCCCTCCCAAGTCACGACGGGCGCTGCAAGCGCCAGGGTCGCCATTCTGGAGAACGAGATCGGCAAGATCAGCGTTGATGGAGCACAGCTTAAAGCGCGCGGTATTGAGGTGCGCGAGCTGTTCTCCGGCTGCGTGTGCTGCACGCTGAGCGGCGAGCTCGCTGACACGGTGTACGAACTGCAAGAAGCGCTCGAACCGGACTGGTTGATTGTCGAGGCCACGGGACTGGCCTACCCGGACAAGACTGCCGAAGCCGTACGCGTAAGGGCCTCTGCTCTGGAGCGATTACGTATCGTCGTGCTGGTAGACGCAGCGCGCTTCCTGGCTCTGGAGAAGATCAGTCCGCTGGTGGCCGGGCAAGCCGCCTGCGCCGATGTTCTGTTGCTGAACAAGATTGATCTCGTGGATGATGCCAAACGTTGCGCCGTGCGAGCTCGACTGACCGAACTGAACCCCAAAGCACCGATTGTAGAGATTGTCGCAACCGAACCGATCGGCGATGCGCTGTGGCAGGAGCTGTTGTGAGATGAGCTGTCCTGAGCATGAACACCACGGGCACGAGGGCCACGGACATGAGCACAGCCACGGGCACGGGCACGGGCATAAGCATCACGCATATCATACGCACGAACATCACTCTGAAGACGGCATCACCATTACCGAACACGAGGGAGCCCTCATCGCCACCGTCGAGCTGAAACTCATAGGCGCCTACGACGAAATCGAGCGCGATCTGGCGAAACGCCTGGAACGCCTGGCACGGATGATCGAGGATACGGGAGGGGTCATCGGCCACATCAAGGCATCGCTGTTCGGGGGAGGAATGGTCTCGACCTTATCCACAACCGGAAGTTCGGTCGCTGTCAGTCGTGGCACCGACTTCTCGGGCCGCGCCGAAGTAGCTGCAATCGTCTTAGCCATCAGCGAAGAGCGGCTTTATGCCGCTGTTGCCAACTGCGTCGTCAAGGGACGGACGTAGACAGGGGGGAGTAGACAACAGGGACGGACGTGTCACGCGTGTCAGGGGGACGTCAGGCTGTGTGAGAATTGACCATCCCGTTACGCCGCAGCCCTGTGATGCGGCGGGAAGGCGAAGACGGGCTGTATCCGGCCCTGGACGGGCCTGACGGCGAA
>JAIRXA010000173.1 GCA_031268525.1 Coriobacteriales bacterium
CGAGTTGGTGGTTCCCAGGTCGATACCCAGTATTTTTGCCATTGTTCGTTCGTCCTTTCTCGTCTTATACTTCATGCCTTCTCCCGCTGAGACCCCTGTTCGCTGTGCGGGGAATCGTATGGAGCCTGTGCATACAAAGCAGTATAAAATCTAAGTGCCCGACTATCAAATTTTGTAACCGATGCGTTGATAAGGGTTCCCACGGAAACTAATAGGGGTGAAAGCGTCTTCGCGTCTTTTCACTCGCGTCTTTCAATCTGGACAAAAGGGAACGTTCGCCTTTTTGCCTTAGTACGGGCTTATCGCAAAAGATCCGAATGACTGCCTGTTCTGACGGCGGTGAGGATAATCTCACCATGTTCAGGTGGCAGATAGATGAGAAGCCAGTCGGATTCTATATGGCACTCCCGATGTCCGTAATAGGCACCTTTCAGCTGGTGATCGCGGTGCTTTGCATCAAGGGACACACCGGCGCAAAGCCTGTCTATGACCTCATCAAGCTTGCTCAGGTCTTTGCCTTGGGATTTCATGCGCTTATAGTCCTTTTTAAACTTGAGTGAATACCGTACTTCATACCTCGGCATCAAGGGCCGCTCTCATCTCTGCCGCGTTTGAATACGCGGGGCTGAGGTTCTTGCCCTCGGCAGCGTCCCTCATAGCATCCAGTGTCTCCTGATTAAACCCAGAGGGGTTAGATGGATCAAAGGGAAATCCTCCCTTTCGGTTGAATGCCGAGATAAACATACGGATAGCATTCGATGGCGAGGTGCCTATCTCGTCCGCGATACGGTAGAACTCGGTACGCTCGGTTTCGGGTACTTTAGCTGATACGGAGAGCACTGATCCTCCCTTCCAAAAAGTTTACCATGTATTTCATAGTTTACCATCTTTCATAGAGCCCGACAAACAGGCAAAAGACGAAAGACGGGGCAAGAGGGGGCGTTCGCTTTTTTCTTTCAGCCTGACGTCCTCTTTTGTCAGTATGCCCTGCCCCCCGTCTTCGGCTATTTCAAGAAATACCGTATCACCTTAAAGCGACAGAGGACATGACACAGATACGAAATCAACAAGGTCAGGAGGATCGCATAGCCATACAGGGCAAAGATATTCGTTGCTGTGAGTGTCCCCAGAAAGTTTCGCAGCACCGTTTGGCCGATAATCCAATGGATGTAATAGATGGCGAGAGTAAATGATCCCGTTACGCTGAACAGTGCGGTAAGTCCTCGGGGCACCATGCCCTCTTTGTGCGAAAGCTCAGGCAGCTTCATTGCCAGACAGAACAAGGCGACCGACATGGCCAAGGTCGAAAAGGTCCCGTACCCACTGAAAACCGCATCATAGTTAACCTGCAAGGCATCAGAGGTAATGCACCATTTGCAAAAAAGCGCCACGAGCCCAGCACAGAAAACTGCAATCAGCAAAGCAGTCGGGAACCGCCTCGCGATCTCCTCGCGTTTGCTGAACAGCATGCCACCGAGAATAAAGTAGAGAAGCATTTTGCCAACCTGGGTCGCAAAGGGCGAGTAGTTGCCCAGAGGGACGTTAAGCTCATTGAGTGCCGGGATGAGCAGGCTGAGCGTATTGATCAAAGATGGCACCTGCTGTACGGCTATCAGAAATATCACAAAGAAATAGAGATAGTAATTTTTCCGAGGCTTTGTTTGCCAGTCGTCAAATTCCTTTTTAATCAGCGGAAAGATGGCATAGATTGCCAGCAACACGGGAATAAACCAGAAATGCGTGTTGTAGAGGTTCTCCAGATTGGCGCCAAAGAGAAATCCGATTATTGCCTGATAGTTCCAGACAGAAACATCCAGATGCCAAAATGACAGCTCGCAAATCAGGGTGATAACATGCCAGATCACAAAGAGAATCAGCAGATGGACCATTCGTCTGAAGTGCTTTTTCAGATCGAGTTCCCGGGTTAACAAAAGCGCGCCATTCACCAGAAAAAAGACGGGCATACAGATGCTGTTGACATTGAAAAAAAGACGAGCGAGCGAATCGACCAGCGCCATGTCATTGGTAAAATCAAAAGGAGCAGAGACCAATCTTGCACAGTGATAGGTAACCACCATGACGATAGCCATGGTTTTTAAGATATTGAGAAAGCTGTACTGCTGTCGAGTCATCCTACTCCGTTTCTTTTCTCTCGCACGATTCTTGTGAGTCTTTCTGTGTCAAGCAACAACAATGCCCTACCTGCTACCGCAACGAGCGCCCCCCCCCTGACCCTTGTCCCTAACCCCTGCTGAGTTAAACGACGACGGCGCCAGCGGCACGCATATCTGCGAGAGCAGCCTCGCCGTCGCCGGGAGCCAGCTCCACGGCGCGGCAGCCCTCGGCCACCACCCATACGGCAAAGCCTTCGCGCAGGGCGTCAAGTGCACTCGCCTTCACGCAGTAATCGGTGGCGAGACCGAGGATTGTGACCTCCTCAACCCCCCGATCACGCAGGTAACCAGCCAAACCAGTAGCGGTGGCATGGTCATTATCGTAGAAGCCGGAGTATGAATCGATGCCGGGATCGGTGCCCTTGGGAAACACGCGGTCAATGAGATCGCGGCGTAACGCGGGGTGATAGTCGGCGCCGGTCGTGCCTTCTACGCAGTGATCGGGCCAGAACACCTGAGGCACACCACCTAACGCGCCAAGCTCCCCCACCGCAGTCCCCGGATGCTGGGAAGCAAAAGAGCCGTGGTTTGCCGGATGCCTGTCTTGGGTTGCGACAACCAGATCGCCTGCGGCCGCAAACTCCTGCGCCAGACGATTCGCAACCGCAACCACGGCGTCGCCCTCGGCAACCGCCAGCGCGCCTCCGGGGCAAAAATCGTTCTGGATGTCCACAAGGAACAGAGCGCGCCCTGCTCTGGCCGCCTTCGCCGACCTCGCTTCACGAGCCGCTTGGGCTATGCGCGTCTCACGAGCCTCACGCGCCTCTTGTGTCGCTTGCGCCTTGCGCACCTCTTGCGCCGCTTGCACCTCACGCATGTCGTTCATTCTTCATCCTTCTTCGTCATGCCGTCAGAAAGAATACGCAACTCCAGCGCAGAAAGCTCCTCGGGCGTGTTGACGTTAATGAAAGAGCCGCCGCGTGGATCGGCGGCAAGCACTTCCTCGAAGGTGAATTCGCGAATACGCGCCTCGCCAAACCAGCCGTTCGCTCGAGTCTCTCCCTCTTGCAGTGCGGCATATATCAGCGGCAGACAGGTCTCACGTCGATACACCGCATGAAAGGGCTCAAAGCCATGACTCGTCCTGGGCACAACGGCGTCAAACTCGGGGTCGGTGGTCAGGGCATCGCACTCGGCAAGCAGCAAGGGTGCCGAGGGAAAGACCATGTCGCAGGCAACGACCCCAACGTAAGGATCGCTTGCATAGTAGAGCGCCGTGTACAATCCGTTGAGTGCGCTTCGTTGCTCATAGACATCGGAGACAAGTCGAAGTTTGCCCTCATAACGAACGCCAGCACAGAGGAAATCGAGGCTTTGCTGGTCGTTTGAGGTGATGAGGAGTTCATCGGCAATCGGACCGAGGCGTTTGAGGCCACGACAGATCAGCGGCAGGCCACAGAAGGAAACGAGCGCCTTGGGCGCTTTCATTCTCTTCGATTCTCCGCCAGCCTGTATGACGATGGTTAATCCTTTCATAAGACGTAAGTATACTAAAGAGAGGATTACCGGGGATCGGGGATAAA
>JAIRXA010000061.1 GCA_031268525.1 Coriobacteriales bacterium
AGCGTGCTCATGGGGGTCGAGGCGATATAGGCGAGCCGATGCATGATCAGGGCGACGACATTCTTCTTGACGGTGGAGAGGGTTGGTTTGTCGATCGGGGCGATGGGGCGACGTTCAAGCAGGTAGGGGTACATGCGCCGGGAGCGGCGGTAAATACAGAAGTTCTGCAGGAAGGTCGAGACAATCTGGCAGACGAGGTACAGAAGGAAGCTGCCCGTGAGCAGCAATACGGCGATCTGTGCGAGGTTCATCAAGACCTGAAAGCCGTACTGATAGAGCGAGATGATGTATTTGCGCTGGTCAGCCTGGATAAGAGCGCCGCGATAGGAAAAGAAGTAGGAGATCGAGGCGTTGACCACGTAGCAGAGGAAATACAGGCGTAGCGAATTCAGGGGGATGCCGAGGTCGCCGTCGAAGAGATTTTCGATGAAGGGCAGGAGTGCACAACCGATGACGAAGATAGCGATGCCGATCGCGATATAGGCCCGCCTGAACAGGCGCATCAGCGAGCGCACCTTCTCGGTATCGCCTTTGGCGAGCGGCTCATACAAGGCGTAGATAATGGCGCTGCCGATGCCCAGCTCAGCGAGGCTCAAAGTCGCCAGCGTACTCATGAAGACTGTCATGACGGCGTTGATGGTTTCGGGCATCTGGCGGCCAAAGATGCCGAGCGCGATGAGGTTTGTGACCAGAAAGAGCGCCTGTCCACCCCAGGCAACGGCCAAATTGCGCGCGGAATGCTTGAGCCTGGTCTGAGTGCCCTGAGTGCCCTGAGTGTCTTGAGTGTCTTGCGGACTTTGCGGGCCTTGGGCAGGTTGCGCCGATTGCGGGCTTTGTGGGCCGTGATCGTCTTGAGGACTTTGTGGGCCTTGGGCCGTCACGTGAGCTGCTCCTGATTTCGTGATGCGTAGCATGATGCCATCGTCGGTGTCGCCATCGTCTGCGTTGTCGTCGTTGTCGTCGGTGTCGCCATCGTCTGCGTTGTCGTCCTTGTCGTTGTCGGTTGGTCGGTGTTGCTGCCGTCACTGTCGGTGTCACGCGACAGGAACACCGTATTATAAGCCAAGTTGCGAGTCAGGCTCACAGGTGGAGGCAGCAAAGGTCGTCGATCAGCCCATCTTGTGGAACAGGTCAAAGCTTTTGGGAAGCAGTCAATCAGCACTTCCCTGGGATACCTGACCCGATTTTTCCGATTTCTCCTTGAAGTCTGCTGAAATCGTTTAAAATGGAGTACGATGGTTTGCCGGCGATTGGGTGACTTCTCATCCATAGTACAGTTTTTGGGGATTGTCGGCGATTGTTTCGCTTGGTACCGTTTGTGCTTGGTACTGTTTGTGCTCTATCGGAAGTTTGTAACAAGATATACTGAGGGGGCTTTCCCTGGGGCTTTTCCCCTATTCTCAAGGAGGAGAAAATCATGCTGCATTTCATGAAGAAAATCTCGTCTACAGTAAGCGCTTCGCTGCTTGCTCTGCTTCTTGTCTTTGGTCTGTTGCCGGTCGGCTTGGCTTGGGGAGACGAGCCCTCGGCGCCGGGCGCCTCGACGGCGCAATCTGCCGAAGGCGCAGACACGACACAGACGAACTCGGCAGATGCGGACGCGACGGGCGGTGCTGCTGGTGCCCATGGGGCCAGTGCTGACGGAAGTACCGACGGTACCAATGGGGCCGATGACGCCCCGGCGCCAGACAGTGCGTCAGAATCTCTCCTTGTCTGGGCCGCTCTCGATGACGATACCGTCTTTTCGACACTGACACAGGCTGAGGACGCTGGCGTTATCGTCGCTCCATCCAATGACTTCGCGAGTTACGTGGCAGACGAGATCATCGTCGTCTATGCCGAGGAGGAAGCGCTTGTCAAAGAGATCGCGGCTGTTGAAGAGGAGCTCGCCAACCTGTCCGAGACGGACGGGGTCCCGACGACCGAGGTGCTTGCTGCCGATTTTGAGGGGCAGCCCCTGGCGACGGTCATGCTGCCCGAGGACGTGAGTGTCGAAGACGCCCTGCTGGTGGCCGCGAACAGCGATTCGGTGGTTTTCGCGCAGCCGAACTTCCTCTATCTGCCCCTCGCTGCTCCTGCGCCGCATATACCCAATGACCCCATGACCAAGAGTAGCTCCTACAACTATCAGTGGGCGCACGATGCTGTGAACGATTTTCAGGCGTGGGGCTTCATCGACCAGAAGTATTCCAGCAGCCCCCGGCCTGTTGTGAGCATCGGTGTCCTCGACACCGGCATGCGTCTGGATCACGAGGATCTGGTGAATGCTACCGCGACCGGCGCGAGTGGCACCCTTGCCTGGGATGCCGGTAGGCAACAATCACTGGAAGTGACCGCCAACGATCCTTCGATAACAACTGACTGGTATGGCGACTTCAATGGACACGGAACTCATGTCGCGGGCATTGCCGCTGCCGTTGCGGACAACAATAAAGGGGGAGCAGGGTCGTCCTACAACAGTAAGGTCATACCCATTTCACTTGTGGATCCGGATACGGGAGGGCTGGATACCGCTACCATCGTTGTTGGCATCAACTACCTGCTGGGTCTTCCTTCGAGTGCCAATGTGCGAGTCATCAATATGAGTCTGGGCGGGGTGGAGGAGGATCCGTTCTTCCATGCGGCCGTCATAAGAGCCAATAATGCGGGTATCCTCTGCGTGGTTGCTGCGGGCAATATCAACCTCTCTCAGGGATTCACGCCCGGTGTGACCATCTATCCGGCATCCTGGCCCGAGGTTATTTCCGTCGCGAATCTCCAACAGAATTCTACTCGCAGTAGCACAAGCGAGTATCACGCGACCCTTGACATCGCGGCTCCGGGCACATCTCTTTGGAGTTCCTACTTGAGTAGCTCAACGAGTTACGTGTCCATGGACGGCACCTCGATGGCTTCGCCTCTGGTGGCGGGTATCGCGGCTCTGCTCTTTACCTACGACCCTGATATCACAACAGCGCAAGCCAAGCAGGTGCTCTATGACTCAGCGCGTGACAGGATGAGTAGCGATGCGGCTGATGCCCTTGGCTGGGATCCGTATTACGGGTGGGGCGCCATTGACGCCGCAGGCGCGCTGGCAA
>JAIRXA010000097.1 GCA_031268525.1 Coriobacteriales bacterium
GCGCTTGAAGCCGAGGGCGCCCAGCTCATCGTCTTTGACGATCTCGTCCCTGCCGCTGACGAATTGCTCGCAACGCAGGAAGTAGACGCCCTACTGTGGATCGCCGATGGCACCCTTACCATCAAGCTCGAGGGAGCGGACCCTTCGCGCTCCGCAGCCGTTCTTACGGCGGTGCAGGGAGCAAGCAGGCAACTCTCTGCCGACGAGCGCGCCCGTTTCTCAGAGGAGATACAGAACCAGCTTACCGTCATTACCGCCAACTACGACGAGCTCAAAGCCTTTCTCGCCGAGCGTGGTATGGTTGTGGAAGAAAGCCCCGTAAACGTCCTCACAAACTTCAGCCCCACGGTCACCGAGCTTCAGGTGAGCTATCTTCACGGCGACGACAGCTGGAGCAATTTTGACTTTTACGGCCCCGTCTTCATCGGCATCTTCATTTTTGTGTTCGTCTTCATCACCTCGGGCATGTCGCTTGTTACCGAGACCACCGGCGGTACGCTGCAACGGCTCCTCGCCACACCCGTCAAATCGTGGCAACTCGTCGCGGGTTACTCGCTCGGTTTCGGTTTCATGTCTCTCATTCAGGCATGCATCGTGCTTGCTGCCTGCATCTGGCTCATTGGTTTTCCCAATAACGGCTCACCTCTCCTTGTCGTCGGCACAACCTTTTCCATGGCACTCGTCTCGCTTACGCTTGGACTTCTCGTCTCGGCTTTGGCGCGTACGGCCTTTCAGGTCATCCAGCTCATGATCCTGCTCGTTGTGCCTCAGATACTGCTCAGCGGTATCTTCAGCCTCAGTCAGGCGCCCGCGTGGATGCAGGTGCTTTCGGCCTGTTTTCCCATCAGCTATGGTGCCGAGGCGCTTCGCGATATCATGCTGCGCGGTGCGGGCTTTGAGGCGATCTGGCTCAATCTTGCGGTGCTCTGGGGCTTCATCCTCATCTTCTTCGTGCTGGCAAGTTTGAGCTTCAGCCGCCGCCGCTCGGTATGAGACGGTATACGACTCCGCTTCATACCCAAGGTACGTAATGCGGTAGAATAGTCAGTTATGGAAAAGGAAATCAGACGCGTACACTTCATTGGTATCGGTGGATCAGGGATGAGCGGGATAGCTCTGGTCGCCCATAAGCAGGGCATCCGGGTAACGGGCTCCGACCTCAAGGAATCCCGTTACATGAAAGCTCTGCTGCGGGCAGGAATACCTGTGACCGTTGGACACGATGTGGCCAATGTCGGCGATCCGAGCATCGATGTCGTCGTCGTTTCGACCGCTATCCCCGAGCGCAATGCCGAATACCAAGCCGCTTGTGAGCAGGGATTTTCGATATGGCAGCGCGCACAGATGCTTGCCTATCTGGCGCGTACGCACCGTACGCTGGCGGTTGCGGGAACGCATGGTAAGACGACGACTTCTTCTATGCTCGCTTCATCGCTTGATCGCCTAAAAGCAAGTCCTACCTTCTTGATCGGCGGCGTTGTGGATGGCTACGACGCGACCGCGCATGTCGGTCAGGGTCCCTGGCTGGTAGTTGAGGCCGACGAATCGGACGGTTCTTTCACCTGGCTCGATCCGACCCTTGCCATCATCACAAACATCGAGTGTGACCACATGGATCACTACGGCAGCCTTGAAGAGATCGAGGCGGCCTTTGCGTCCTTCCTCGATCAGCTGCGGCCCGATGGTATCGCGGTCGTCTGTGCCGACGACCCTCTGCTGCCCGAGCTTGCCCGTGCCTGTGGACGGCGGGTCGTCACCTATGGGCTGAGTGAGGGAGCGGCTGTTCGCTGCATTCCCGAGCCCTCTGTCTCAAGTCCGCCGATCCAAAGCCCGTCAGCTCAGGACTCTTCAGCTGAGGCTTTGCCGACCCCTTCGACCGAGATTTTTTCGGCCCCAGACTCTTCGGTTGAGGTTTTGCCGACCTCGGTGGCCCCACCGACCGGGTCCTTGCCAGCTGAGGGGACACGGGGTTTCTCCGTCGTCTTTCCCGACGGCGAGCGCCTTTCCCTTGCCCTGCCCGCTTCGCCCGGAGTCCATAACATGCTCAACGCAAGCGCGGTCATGGCCGCCCTCGACGCTCTCGGGTTTGAGCGCGAGGCCGCGGCGTCAGCCGTCAGTGCCTTCAGTGGCGTGCGCCGACGCTTTGACGTGATTGGCAAAGAGGCGGGCGTGACGGTTGTAGACGATTATGGACACCATCCCACAGAGGTGGCCGCGACACTCAAGGCCGCCAGTGAGCTTGGGTATCGCAGAGTGCACGTGCTCTTTCAGCCGCATCGCTATACGCGCACCGAGGCGCTTTTTGATCAGTTTGCATGCGCCTTCGATTATGCCGACACCGTACATCTGTTGGAGGTCTATTCGGCGGGCGAGGCACCGATCCCCGGCATCAACAGTGAGGCTCTGTGCGAGGCGATCCGTGCGCATGACCCGTCGGGCGTCGTCTGTCTTGTGCGTCATCGGCCTGAGGCCCCCGAGCACATGGCAGGTGTTGCCAGGCCAGGTGACCTCATCATCACGATGGGTGCGGGCGACATCACCCTGATCGCTCCACATATCCTCATGGCTCTGAAACAGGAGCGCCTGGAGCTGCCCGTATGAGTGCGGCAAAGATCTGCCAGGGACTGCTCTCGTGAGTGCCTTTGATGCCTATTGCGAGCTTGAGGGCTCGCTTTCCGGTACGATTCGCTACAACGAGCCGATGAGTAGGCATACGAGTTTTCGTATCGGTGGGCCCGCCCGCCTGCTTATCGAGTGCGCAACACTGGCCGACCTCAGTTGCGTACTCGAAACCATCACACGACATACCTTGCCTTGGATCATCATCGGCAAGGGATCAAACCTCTTGGTGGCAGACAGAGGTTTTCCCGGTGCAGTGCTCACCCTGGGTCGCGAGTTCAAGAACTATCATCTGCCTGACGCCGCATCGGGGCAGCAGCAGCTTGTCTCCGGTGCTGGCGTTGTGCTGGCCACCCTTGTTCAGGACGCTTTCAAGAATGGTTATCAGGGTTTGGAGTTTGCTGTTGGTATCCCGGGAACCCTCGGTGGCGCGCTGTTTATGAACGCTGGCAGTGCCAGTGACTGGATCGGCTCTCTGGTCGAAACCCTGACGGTTCTGCGCCCCGGCGTCGGATTGCTTCCTCTGCATCCCTCTGATCTGCCCTGGGCCTATCGCCACAGCGGCATTGTGCGGGGGGATATCATCGTCGAGGCTGGTCTGCGCATTGAGCAGGGGCATCTGGGGCAGATACGCGCCAAGATGGAAGCGGCGGCGAAGCGACGCAAGAAAACCCAACCCCTGACGACACCGAATGCCGGGAGCATCTTCCGCAACCCGCCGGGCGCGTCGGCAGGTAGACTGATAGAATCCTGTGGGCTCAAGGGCTATCGTCAGGGGGGCGCGGCAGTCTCTGAAGTGCACGCGAACTTCATCATCAATAACGGTGGTGCAACGGCTTCGGATGTCGTCGCCCTTATCATGTATATCCAAAAACGGGTGGAAGAGGAACATGGCATCGAGCTTCAACCAGAGATCAGATTCGTCGGATTCGAGTAAGGGGAAGGCTCGCCGTACCCCTGCTCGCAAGAGCGCTCCCAGTCGTAAGGGCGCCCCTACGCGCAGGAGTACGCCCCGCTCCCCGTCCACGAATAACAGCTGGGCGACGGATTACTCCCCAGCCTCCACGCGTCCAGCCTCTGCGCGTCCAGCCTCCACGCGCTCGACTCCTGTGCGCCCAGCATCATCCGGTCCTGCGGCCAGTCGCGTCTCCGACCCCAAACTCAGGCCCGCATCTACCAAACCAGCTCGTCATACGGTCGATTACCACCAGAGCGCGACCGAGGACTTCGCACAACGTTCGATGGCCGGCGATCGTCGTGCTGATACGGCACACACGCATCCGGTGCGTACCGAACGAGTTCTCACCCCTGCGACCAGCCGTTCCGATCGGAGTTCTCGTGGCGACCGGCGACCCTCGATGGGCAATGCTCGACAGGCATCGGATCGCAGGACCTCATCGGCTCCGACGGTGCGTGACTATCGCACGCGGCAGATGGCGGCCTCACGCGGTAGAGCACGCCGTGGCAGCGGGCTTTTCGGGAAACTGATCGGTGTCTTGGTCGGGTTGATCGTTTTGGCACTTATCGGGATAGCAGTGTTCTTCTCACCGCTGTTCATGATCGAATCCATTCAGGTAGAGGGAGCCTCCCGTCTGACCGATGAACGCGTCACCGAGCTTGCGGCCGTCCCCGAGGGCACCACCTTGCTGCGTGTTGATCTCGATAGTATTCGTGCTCGTCTTGAGACTGATCCCTGGGTCGAAGCCGTTGAGGTCAGACGAGCCTTTCCTTCGACCGTCGTTCTGCGGATCACCGAGCGCACGATAGCCGCGCTGGTTGAGATACCCCCCGAGGTCTCGACCGCGACAGCCTCAAGCTGGTTGATATCCACCGACGGCATCTGGCTCGGTAAGTTGGATAACGAGGCGTATCAGGCGCAGCTTGAAGCTCAGGGCGAGGATATCTATGTCGAGGCCGAAGCCAACGCTGGCACACAAGCCGACGAGGGCACCGAAGCCGTCGAGGGCACCGAAGCGGGGGAAGGGGAGGACGCGCAGAACGAGGCTGCGGCGCAGGACGAAGCTGCCACAGATGATGGTGCCGCAGCTCAAACCGAAGAGGGTTCGGGCGGGGCCGAAGAGGGCTCTGGCGGGGCTGATGGTGAGCAGGGTTCGGTGGAGTCGCAGACGTCTTCTTCTCCGGCGCCCTCGCTTTCCAAAGACGCCTTCATCACTCTTGCGGATGTTCAGCATCTACCCATTATCAAGAAGGTGGCGTATACCGTCATACCCGAGCTTGGCAAACACGCTGATGACGAGGGCATAGACAACGCTCTGGCCATCATCAATGGCTTTTCCGAAGGGATGCTCGCCCTGGTGCAGTCGATTGACGCGCCCGACAGGGCCAAGACGATGCTGACCCTGACCAATCATGTTATCGTGGCCTTTGGCGTTGCCGAGGACCTTGAAGCCAAGGAAACCGCCATTCGAACCCTGCTTGTCGAGCATGAGGGTTCTCTGACCTACATCAATGTGCGCGTTGCCGACCGTCCCTCCATCCGCGCCGCTGAGTAGTCGTTTCATACGGATACATCGCCTCTCGACATGCCAGGGGAAGCACTGATATTCGTTTTTGTATCCCTCATTGGTATACGCCCTCGGGGTAGCGAGCCCTGTTGTTGACGATCTGCGATGGCGAGGGGGGCATGTCAGGTATCTCGTTTTGGATTGTAGGCCGTATTGGCATAAAGCAAGATAAACAGCGTGAGCCCCAGTGGAAGCAACACGACACAATACTCAACAGAGGTAGGTAGATAGTGCCAAAAACTGGTAAAAACACTACCATCAGGCTGGATCTCACCAATTGCAATGGGTACCGTCCACGCATCTTGTGCGGCGGCTGGAACGTTCAGGCTCAGTGGAAACATATTAAACCCCGGGTAGAGCAGCATCATTCTATGGACAAAGGCACCCACGATTACCAGAATGCTGCCAATAAACAGTCCTGCTCTCTTCTGGACGATGCGCTTGTTGAAGAACATCATCAGGGCAATCAGCGGCAGCACCAGTTCACTTGAATAAAATGGGCCGTATTCCACAAAGAGCAGATGCATCAGTTCTGTTGTCTCGGCAGAACCGGTCCAAATGTTCATCAACAATTCGATGGCCGTAAAGAAGAAATGAACCGTCAGAGCTCCAGCTACCATTCTGGCCATCAGGGCAAAGGCAAGACGATGATCTTCAAGGCGCTGTTTTCCGCTGGCCACCATGCAGACCATCAGCACCAAAGCGCTGCCTGAAGCCACTGCCATGGCAATGAAATCTGGCGGCAGGATTGCTGTGTGCCACCATTCACGGGCAGCTTGCGTGGCAAATATCAGGGCGGTAACCGTATGAATCAACACTGCAAACGGGAGACCGACCAAGGCTACACGGCGGGACCATGTGGCGGAAAAATCGACGGTTTTCTGTTCTGACCAGACCTGAATGACTGCTGATCCAAAAATCCCTCTGCGCTTCCAGCTGGGTAACATCTGAAAAATCACGCTGAGAGCGGTTATGATCAAATATCCGGTGATAACACAGATGTCCCAGACCAGAGGGGAGCGAAAATTAGCTGAGGTCAGAATGTTCACAATATGATTGATCGAGCCCAAATCCAAGATAATCATGAGTCCTGCGCCCAAAATACAGGCGAAAGCGCTGAGTGAGGCAATGCGTGCAAATGGCTTGAGCACATCAAGTTTAAACAGATAGATGGAAGACGAAACGATCATACCTCCTGCGGCTGCACCCACCATAAAGGCAAATATCGCTATGTAGAGGCCCCAGGTAAAGGAGTTCCGCATTCCTGTTACCGCTAAACCATGGTCGAGTTGATACATCCAGGCTATGAAACCAATGGCGCACATTGCCAGCGACAGTGCCAGCAAGGCACGTTTTGCAGGTGTGAGAGTCCTTAAGCCCAGCTTGCTCAGAATCTTCCCTTGACTGCTTACCTGCTGAGCTCCTTTAACGTGAGAGGTAGTTCGCCTGCTCATGGTCAGGCCTTCCTGTTGGAGGGGGGCAGGTAGTAGACCTTGGGTTCGGTACCATAGTCTTCGCGAAGCCGCACGGTGCTACACGATGCAAGCATCCTGGAAACCTCAGATGTTGGATCGCTTAAATCACCGAAGCTTCGTGCCTTTGCCGGGCAGGCTCTCACACAGGCTGGTAGTTCTCCATTTTGAGTATACTGTGCGCAGAAGGTGCACTTCTCAACCACACCACGTGGACGGTTCTGGGTATAGACAAGATGGTGAGCGGCGCCTTCAAATTGAGGATTGGGATACCCCAGTAAACAGGCTGCCTCAACAACTTGAGTGCGTGCGAAAGACCAGCGATCCACACCTCCCAACTCTGCCTCATTCGTAGCCAGACCGGCATCCAGAGCTACGGCAGTCTCATGAGCTGCCTCAGCCTTGGTCTCCCGGGGATCGCGCCAGTTGAACTGCCGCACGCCATAGGGGCATGCCGCCATACAATACCTGCACCCTATGCATTTTTCGTAATCCACCAGCACGGTGCCGTTTTGATCGTAATAGCTTGCCTGTGTGGGGCAGACTTTCTCACAGGCTGCGTCGCTGCACATCTGACAGGAAACGGGCAAAAACTCCATCTGTAGATTATCGTTTTCGCCCACAGCGGTCTGGTGCTCATCGGTTCCCTGGGTAAACACTCGGTTCCACCATACTCCAGGTGCCAGTGAATTATGCATCTTGCAAACCACGGCACACGTCTGACAACCAATGCACCGGTCGAGGTCAATGACCATTCCGTTTTTCATGGCTCCACTCCCACTGGCCTGAAATCGCAGAGACATTCGTTCCAGTTGGTATTAGGCGACCACATCTGAGGTACAAAGTAGACCTCGTGTGTGGGTTTGATATGCGGATAGATGAGTGCGTTGTATGAGCCGTTCAGCTGGTCTTGCCACCAGCCTTCCTCAAAGATGACCACACCGCTTTTTACGCCGGGGTCAAGGACGGCAAAGGCGGTTATGGACCCGCGATCGTTATAGATCTCGACCTTGCTGTCGGCCTGAACACCTTTGGCGGCAGCGTCATGGGGATTGACAAGCAGTTTGGGCCTATGGTCTTTGAGCTCCAGCAGCACCTGATTGTCAGCATGCGTTGAATGGACTCGGTGGATTGAGTTACGGGTTATATAGGAAAAGCGGAAGCGTTCACGGTACGTGGGATCCAGAGCGTATTCGGTTTCCTCATAAGGCGCCTTGTGCACGGGTAGGGCCTCGCCCAACTCTATGAATGTCGGCTCATCTTTGTAGAACTCAATGCGGCCACTTTTGACGAACTGGGCAGTATTCTCAAGGGGTTCTGGATAGCTGACTGGCGGGAAGGGTTGCCCATCATGTATCTGCTCGTAAAAGGGGATACGTTTGGTGCCATACGAGCCGTGGTGCATCTTTACCGGTCCCTTTCGCAGTTGCTCAAGAGTGATGCCCTCAACTTCGTCACCCCCTTGAGCCAGAAGGAGACGGATGACCTCGCTCGTAGCCTCCTCGACGCCAAGTTCAGGAAAAAAGTATTGATCAAAGTCAGTATCGAGACGCCGTGCCAGCTCTCTGAATATCCAGAGTTCCGGCCTGCATTGTCCCACTGGCTCGATTGCCGGTTGCATCAACTGGAGGTATTGATGTACGGGCGAAGTTACCAACTCGGTTTTCTCGTACCAGGTAACCCCGGGAAGCAAGATGTCACTGTAGAGGGAACTGGTGGTTTTTTGGAAGTCCAGATTTATGACCAGTTCGAGGTGGCCATTTTGTTTTTGTTCACGTAATTGATTGTTGAGATTATGCTGGTCAAAGGGGTTACAGCAAAATATAATCCAGGCCCTGATACCATTTTTTGGGAACCTGGCAGTCATGGTTTCGGTTGGACCGTGTACCACATACTCAAAGGGAACAAAGGCCGGGCCCTTACCATCGACCTTCCACCAGGCAGCCGGCTTGAAGCGCATTCTGTATTGTCCTGCATAGGTAGAGAAGCCTCCACCCAAATTCCCGATATTGCCGGTCAACACAGGCAGGAGCGCCAGGGCACGGCCCTTGAGGTCGCCGTGGTACCATTGGTAATTACTGGCCCCATAGATAAGGTGCAAGGGGCTGGTTGTAGCGGCTTGGCGAGCAATCCTGGCAATGTCTGCCCCTGGCATGCCGGTTAATTGCTCGGTCTGTTCAAGGCCATAATCTTCCAATTGAGTTCGCAACAGACTGAAAGCCGTCGTAGCCTCAACAATGCGACCATCGCCAAGCTGTACACTGGCGCTTCCTTCCAGGGCAATGTGCTCCGGCACAACATCGGCGAGAAGCTCCTGTGGATTTGAAGCGCGCAATCTGCCGTCAGTTGTTACAAAGACATGGGAGCGACGGTAACAGGGGATGTCTGCCGGAACATCCAAACCGGCACTTGCCGCAACATCCTGGGCCAGTAATTTTTGATTGGTATCTCTGCGTATCAGGAAAGGTAAATCGCTATATATTTTAACAAAATTTGAATCATACAATCCCTCGTCGATTATCACCCTGGCCATGCCCAGCGCTACCGCTGCGTCACTGCCAACGTTGATGCTATGCCACTCATCCGCCTTTGAGGCCGTCACGCTGTAGTTGGGATCAAAAACCAACATCTTTGCTCCGGCTTGTTGTGCCTCATGTAGAAAATGAGCGTCAGGTATACGGGTGGCAGCAAGGTTTGAGCCAAACACCATGATGTATCTGGCATCGGGCCAGCAATAGCTTTCATTCTCCTCGCTTTGCACGCCAAAGGTCATGGGGGCGCTCATTGGTAGGTCGCCATTCATATCGTAGCCACCGTGCATACTCCAGCCAGCCAAAGCGGCCAGACGTGAAAGCGCACCCTTATGCACGTGGCCGGTTGCCGCCACCTGGACGATGCAGGCAATGGATTCGGGGCCGTATTTATCGGCAATTTCCTGTAACCGTACAGCTGCCGTATCCAAGGCTTCTTCCCAGGTTACATCGGTAAAATTATCGGTTCCCGGTTTGCTTCCGTCGACTCTGAGTTGGGGAACGATCATACGGTTGGGACCGTAAACCAGGTTACTCATACTCAGGCCCTTGAGGCAGCCACGGGGGTTAAGCTCAACTTCTGGATAATCAGCAGCTTGAATAATCGTCTTGATTTTGCCGTCCTGGACAGCCGCAACCATGCCACAGCCACCTGTGCAATTTGGGCTACAGGTTGAACGCACATGCCTCAGAGGCTTATCTGGATTGGCGGCAAAGGCAGGATTGTCCGTATCCCTCGCTCCGATGATACTGGCAATCGTTCCAGAAAGCACCGCGGTACCGCCAAGCGCCACGCAGGACTTTACAAAGCCGCGTCTGCTTATTTTATCGACAGTAGGTTCTGGCATGGACCCTCCCGATATCGTCTTATCTCTCAGGCGATAGTAGAAGGAAGTCAGTGTTTGATGAATCGGGGTTGCCCCTATTTTGATGGAGGGGGGAACCCTATGAAACAGGGGGGAGATTCCCTACAGGAACAGTTTATTCTTTAATGCATACTCAACAAGCTCAGGTCGTGAATGAAGGCCCAGTTTCCCCATGATACGTGCTTTTTGGCTCTCCACGGTTTTTACCGAAACAATCAACTTCTGGGCAATTTCCCTGTTGCTGAACCCGTAAGCCACCAGCGTCACGATTTCCTGCTCGCGTTCTGTCAGCTTCGGTCGTAGGTCAGTGCCACCCAGCACCTCCTCAACAAAGCCAGCCATCATCTGTGACGCAATATACACTTCGCCATTGGCAACCGTGCGTATTGCCTTTACCAACTCATCGTCAGAGGAATTCTTCAGTACATAGCCGCTGGCCCCACCACGCATGGCACGCACAAGATACTCCTGCTCCTCATACATGGTCAGTATGATTATCCTGATGTCGGAGAAGTTCTCCTTGATGCGACCAAGCAGGTATAGTCCATTCTCACCAGGAGGCATACTGATATCCGTGAGGATAATATCGGGTTGCGTCTGGCTGGCCAGCCTATAAGCCTCCTCGCCGTCTATTGCCTGAGCCACTACCCTGAAATCCATCTGTTGCTCAAGAATCATTGCAAAACCACTGCGCACCACCGCGTGATCGTCGGCGATCAATATCCTGATCACTGATCGTCCCCCCTTGCCTCAGTGAGTTGCTGCCTTTTACAGGGCACCGTGAGCTCTATGGTAGTACCAGAGCCAGGTTTTGTGTGTACTTCAAGTTTGCCCTCCACCAATTCTGCGCGTTCCGACATACCACTCAAACCCAGTCCGCCACGCTCAGCGACAGTTGACTCGTAGCAAAAACCACAACCCTGGTCTCTGACAGATAAAACGAGATTGCCGTCGACTTCAGAGAAGGTAACTTTGATGGATTCGGCACCTGAATATTTGCAGGCATTGACTACGGCCTCTTGACAAATTCGATAGACTACCGTTTCCACCGTTGGCTCATAGCGATTGACGCCTACGTTACCGTCAAAACTGATATCTACACCAAAGGTCGCTGATTGGCGTTTTGTATATTCACTCAGTGTTGCTTCCAGACCTAAAGTATCGAGAGTTGACGGCCGTTGTTCAACAGCTATCCGCCGCACCTCATCCAGTATATGGTTTGTACGATTCGCGGCGTTGGCGATAAGCTCGTTTTTCTGATCGCCATCCCCGAGGTAACGTGTCTGACGCAGGAGCATCTGGACCCCCAACAATTCTTGAACAACACCATCGTGTAGTTCGCGAGAGATGCGTTTACGTTCAGCTTCCTGAGCCTCCAGGATCTTGTGAGTCATCAGGTCGTAGATTGGGCGGTGGTCGTCAGTCTGTACCGTAATGGTTTCACACTCTGCCGTTAATCCTTCAAAACCGTGTGCCAGAGTAGCCAATAACTCGCTCAACAGTTCGTCGGTCATACCGCCAACATATCGAAAAGCTGCCAGCATAATAGCACTTAACGCGCCTTCTCCCCAAAGCGGCACTGCGCAGAGACTGGCCAATCCCTCTCCAATGATGATGGGGTAGCTCACCAGATCTTCTCTGGAAATGGCACGATTTACGTCGGGGTAAAACAGCGGTTTTCCCGTTTTGAAAACCAAGCCCAAGATACCCAGGCCAGACGCCAGGATGATGCGTTGGTAACGACTGTTCAAATTGCCGGATGCATATTGCCAGGTGAGTACCGGGTGTCGCCCAGCAGGCACCAGGCTCAGTGCCACAAAGTCAAAACCAAACGTTTGTCTGAGTCTGTCGAGCGCCCGTTGATAATCTCGCATGTGCTTCTCCGCCTGTGAGTTGATGTGAGGCAACTATCATATTCCAGCGCCTGGTCAGTGTAAAACCGGGGATTCCCTGCGCATGATCAGGCAAAACCCCCGTGGCTCAATGTCAAAGTCATCGCAAGTCATCGCAACTCAGGCAGCAAAACCCCGTCTCTGGTTTCCCCGAAAATCCCACACCTCTCCATCATCGGCTGTGGTATCATGCATGAGTTGTCTTTCGGGCAACAGAAGCGGGTGCCACATCACGGCCCCCACCTTGCGGCGCC
>JAIRXA010000104.1 GCA_031268525.1 Coriobacteriales bacterium
AGGTTCTCGGCTCAAACAGTTCTTCGAAGCCAGTGCCGTGCCTGACGACAGCCAGCAGGAACCAGACGGCTCCTGCTGGAGTATTCTAGGGGAAAATCAAGCAAGTGTTCTCTGTTGCATCGAGATGCAACAGAGAACCGTCCCCTGTTGCGGACGTCCCCCTGTCACATCCCGCTACTCAGCGGTGAGAACGACGGGGCCGTCTTTGGTGATAGCGACTGTCTTCTCAAAATGCGCGGAGGGCGTACCATCGGCCGTGTAGACCGTCCAGCCATCCTCGTAAGGGCCACGGGTTTGGCCGGTACCGAGATTGATCATCGGCTCGATTGCCAAAACCATGCCGACCTTGAGCTTTATGCCCTGCCCCCGATGTCCGAAGTTCGGCACATTGGGGTCCTCGTGCATGACGCGCCCGATACCATGCCCCACATACTCACGCACGACGCCAAAGCCAGCGCCTTCAGCGACCGCTTGAACGGCGTACCCAATGTCTCCGAGCTTATTGCCGTTGCACGCCGCCTCAACGCCCGACCACATGCACTTCTCGGTAATCTCCAGCAAACGCTGCGTCTCCGGCGCGATCTGGCCAACCGCAAAGGTGGCCGCATTGTCGCCTACCCAACCCCCAACGATGGCGCCCGTGTCGATGGAGATGATATCCCCCTCACGCAGGATGACCGCCTGCGAAGGGACGCCGTGGACGATCTGATCGTTGAGGGAGGAGCAGATGCTGCCCCGAAAACCGTTGTAGCCGAGGAAGGCAGGGATGCCCCCTTCCATACGAATGAGGTTCTCGGCAAAACGATCAAGCTCAAGTGTGGAGATACCCGGGCGCACCAGTTCGCCTGTTTTCCGCAGGGCCTTGGCGCTTACGCGCCCGGCCTCCTTCATGGCTTCGATCTGGGCGGATGTTTTGAGGTGAATCATGCCAGAAAACCAATCATGTCAGAAGATCAATCATGCCAAAAGGCCAATCATGCTCGGATATTCGTGCCCGGCGATACATCATGCCAAGGCGGCTTGAATGCTGGCAAAAACCTCGTCAACCGAATGGTTGCCTTCCACCTCGACGAGCAGATCGCTCCCCCGATAGTAGTCGATCAGTGGAGAGGTCGCCTTCTCGTAAACCTCCAGACGATTGCGCACGGTTGAGGGCTTATCGTCGTCACGCTGATACATCTCACCACCACAGACCGGGCAGCTCGTATCCGCATCCGAACCGATAAAGCCACAGACCTTGCAGACACGACGGGAGGCCAGACGTGCGACGATAGCTTCGGGATCGACGATGATCGCAATGGCGGCGTCGATGCTGCGTTTGAGATCAGAAAGTTCGGCGTCGAGAGTGACTGCCTGAGTCGAATTGCGGGGAAAACCATCCAGAATGAAACCTGCGGCGGTGTCCTCCTTGGCCAGACGCTCTTTCATCAGACCGATAACCAAGCTGTCGGGTACCAGCTCACCGGCGTCCATATAGGACTTGGCCTCTACACCCAAGGGTGTGGAGTCCTTAACGGCAGCACGCAAGAGATCGCCGGTTGAGATATGAGCGATGTTGTAGGCTTCGACCAGTTTGGCTGCCTGCGTGCCCTTGCCAGCTCCCGGTGCTCCCAACAGGACGATATTCATATCGTAACCTCCCGAATGCTCCTCGAAAAAGTTCCTTGAAAAACGCTTTTCTGGGAAGGGGCATGTTCTTTTGTAGACGGGGGACGGTTCCTTGTCTACGTCAATCGGCCCTTCCCCACACTGTGTGTCTTAGCGTAGACAAGGAACCGTCCCCCGTCTACTCTCCCTTTAGCTACTTGAAGAAGCCGTCGTAATGGTGCATCTTCAGCTGGCTCTCAACCTTAGACATGGTGTCCAAAGCTACACCCACCATGATCAGGATCGAGGTTCCGCCAAAGGCGCGAATCAGGTTGTCGCCCGTAAACGAAAACAGGATGGTTGGCACTACCGCGATAGCGCCGATATAGAACGCCCCCGGTAAGGTGATGCGATTGAGCACATTTTTGATGTAGGTCACCGTGTTGTTGCCGGGCCGCACGCCGGGGATAAAGCCGCCCTGCTTCTGCAGGTTCTCGGCCGTCTGATCGGGATTAAAGACCATCGAGGTGTAAAAGAAGCAGAAGAAGACGATGAGGGCAAAGTTGAGAATCCAGTTCAGCCAACCGGTTGTCAGCCAGTTTGAGAAGGTCATGAGCCAAGGGACATTGAAAAATGCCGCCAGCTGTGCAGGGAAGTACAGAAGTGCACTTGCGAAGATGATCGGGATAACGCCGGCGCCATTGACCTTCAGCGGGATGTAGGTCGAGGTGCCACCCATGACCTTGCGACCCTGGATGCGCTTGGCGTAGTTGATGGGAATACGGCGCTGCGCGCGCTCGATGAGTACAATGCCGGGGATGACGGCGAGCACGATGATGATGACCATGACGGTAAAAGCCGGATGCATCGTCTTGGTGGACTGCCAGATGGCAGAAGGAAAGCCCGCGATGATATTCGCGAAGATGATCAGCGACATACCGTTGCCCACGCCGCGTTGCGTGATGAGCTCGCCCATCCACATGATCAGCGCCGTGCCCGCAACCAAGGTGAAGACAATGACGGCGCTGGTGAAGAGCGTGGGGAGCTCGGCCGGTAGCACAATGCCATACTGCGTTGACTGGAACAAAAACAGATACCCGATGGCGTTGATAAGACCAAGGCCCAGAGTCAGATACCGCGTGATCTGCGTGATCTTCTTCTGGCCCGATTCGCCCTCGCGTGCCCACCGCTGCAGGGCAGGGATGACTCCCTGCATTAGCTGCATGATGATGGACGCGGTGATGTAGGGCATGATGCCCAGCGACAGGACCGAGAAGTTGGAGAGCGCGTTGCCCGAGAAGAGATTGAGGAAGACCATCGCGCTGTTGTCACCGGTCGCCTTGAAGGCGTCAGTCAGTTGATCCACCGGGATACCAGGAAGCGGCACAAAGGAGCCCAGTCGATACAGGGCTATGATAGCCAGCGTAAAGAGTATTTTCCTCCGCAGATCGGGTACGCGGAAGGCATTGAGGATTGCGCTTAGCAAGGCGCCTCTACCTTTCCTCCGGCGGCCTCGATCTTCCCGGCCGCATTGCCGGATACCTTGTCGACACGTACGGTGAGCTTTTTGGTCAGCTCGCCGTCGCCCAAAACCTTGACCAGAGCATCTGCGCGCTTGATGATGCCTGCCTCAGCGAGGCTGGCGCCATCAACCACAGCGCCGTCCGCGAAGACCGCGTCGAGACGTCCCACATTGACGGGCACAAACTCCACACGATTGATATTGGTAAAGCCGGGTAGCTTGGGCAAACGACGCGCAAGCGGTGTCTGACCACCCTCAAAACCATTGGACTTGGCGCCACCAGCACGGGACTTCTGGCCGTTATAGCCGCGACCCGCGGTCTTGCCGATTCCGGAACCGTGACCACGGCCAACACGCTTACGGGCCTTGGTCGAACCGGGCGCCGGAGCCAGATCATGCAGCTGCATTTAGATCTCCTCCACTTTTACCAAGTGCTTGACCTTGAAAATCATACCACGCACAGCGGGATTATCCACCTGTTCGATACTGCGACCGATCTTGCCGAGACCGAGAGCGCGGATCGTCTTGCCCTGATCGGCTGCGTAGCCGATCGTCGACTTGATCTGCGTGACCCTCAGGGTCTTCTTTGTCGCTGTTGTAGCTGTTTCAGCCGCCGGTGCCGCTTTTGCGGTTGCTGCCGCTTTTGCCGCCACGGCCGCTTTTGCCGTCTTTGCCGTTTCAGCCGCCTTTGCCGCTTTTGCTTTTATCGTCTTCTCAGCCGCCATGATTACTCAGCCACCTTCTTCTTCTCTTTCCAGCCGTAGATTTTCGCCACGGTCGTATCGCGACGACGCGCAACTTCCTGGGGCGAGGAGAGGGACTTGAGACCCTCGGCGGCTGCCTTGACAATGTTCATCGCGTTATTGGTACCAAGCGACTTGGAGAGCACGTTCTTTACACCCGCCAACTCCATGAGTGCTCGCACCGGGCCACCGGCGATGACGCCGGTACCGGGCGTTGCAGGCTTGAGTAGGACCCTGCCGGCTCCATAGACACCCAGTGCCTCATGCGGCATGGTGCCCTCGGCG
>JAIRXA010000120.1 GCA_031268525.1 Coriobacteriales bacterium
CTGCCACGTGATCGCTGCCTCCGTCTTCGTCGTCAGATCACGAAGGCCCGCAGAAGATGACACGGAAGATGTGAGCTTTGCCCCGCAGGCGTAAAGAAGACACATACGTCTGTCTGTCATGACGAAGGCCTCGATCTCCTCTGACCCCCCGGAAGAGATCGGGGCCCTCTGTCCCGTGGGCGGTCAGAGGGGACGGGATGGACGCAGGAAACACAAAAGGAAACACAAAAGGGACGGGGTATTTTGTGTTAGGAAAGTGAGTTGTGCGATTCAGGGCCGTACTTTTATAATGCTAACACAAAATACCCCGTCCCTTTTGTGTTTCCACACACATCCCACATACCCACCGGGCGGACAAGGCCCGCCCCTACAAAGGACGGTGGGCGGTCAGACGGCAAGACCTGCAGGTTCCACCAGCCGTAGAGGGCGGACATCAGTCCGCCCGAGTGAGTGCGTGAGACAGCTCCTTGGTGCCAAGGGCCTGCTTTGCTTTACGCAAACAGCGACTGGTCGGTATGGGGGAGGAAACAGGCGGCGATGAAGGCATCCATGTAGCCGGGAGTGGTGCTGAGTTCAAGGTAGGTGATGTTGGAGGCGATCTGCTCTACCAACTCACGTGCGCCGCGACTGACGGCCATGGCTCGCGCGCCTGCCAGAGATGAGTTGCCGATGTAGCTGAAGCGCTTGCTGCCGAGTTTGGGGAACAGACCGATGGCCGTGGCCTTGTCGATGTCTATGCCACTGCCAATACCGCCAGCCACGAGAATCCGCGAGATATCATCGACGCCAAACCCGGTAGCGTCCAGCATGACCATGATGGCCGAGAAGATGGCTGCCTTGGCGCGGATGAAGTTGTCGATGTCCACCTCGGTTATGGCGATATCGACCCCTGAGGCCGTCTCAGCAGCAGCGACGACCACATAGCTGCCGATGCCATACGCGTCACGTCTCACACGAGGCCCCTCGGCGACGATCGCACCTCTGCCATCTATGATGCCGGTGCGCATCAACTCGCTGATCAGATCGATCAGTCCGGAGCCACAGAGTCCAAGCGGAGCTTCATCGCCGATCACCGCGTACGTGGGTTCCAGACTCTCGTCATCGATCGACAGGGCCTCGATGGCGCCGTTGGTGGCGCGCATCCCACAGGAGATATCGCCGCCCTCAAAGGCAGGGCCGGCCGAGCAGGCGCAGGACAGCAGAAACTCACGATTGCCAAAGACCAACTCACCATTCGTTCCGAGATCAACGAAGAGCATCAGTTCATCAAAGGACCACAGCCCACTGGCCATGACACCGGCGGTGATGTCGCCACCTACATAACTCCCAACATTCGGTGCGATGCTTACCGGAGCAGCCGCTGGGAGCGTCAGGCCAAGCTCACCAGCGCTCAGGCCAGGTGCTGAGAAAAAGCAGGGCACGAAGGGGTCGCGACGCAGATACTCGGCGGACACGCCCAACAGCAGATGGTTCATGGTAGTGTTGCCGGCAAAACTCGCCAAGGCGATGGCCTGAGCGGAAATCCCGGTCGTGGCGCACAGTGCGGCGATCAGGGGGTTAAGGGTGTCTTCGACGATGGCGCGACGCATCCGCTCCACACCGCCAGCCCTGTTTTGGGCGATGATACGGTTGATGACATCGGCGCCATAGCGGATCTGGGCATTGCCCGCCGATGCCTGAGCCAGCACCTCGGCGTCACTCAGGCGTAGCAGTGTTGCCGAGACAGAGGTGGTTCCGATATCGCAGGCGAGCACGCAGGCTGGAGAGGACTCATCTGCGGAGAAGACGGAGATTACCTTCGCGGTTTCGCCACCCCCGCTCTCACCATCAAACTCAGTACCACTCACGATACCATCGGCATCGTCTCCTGATGAATACCCATACGCTATCAGGCAACGCACCCGCCAGTTGCTTTCACGCACTACCCCCGGAAGCTCCCGCAGTACCGAAGCGGGAAGCTCAACGTCAAGCGCACCGGTCTGTTCGATGACGGCATCGATCAGGCGTTGCCCATCCGGACGAACGTCATCGGCGCTTGGCTCAGAGAGCGTCAACGTCAGATCTCTGATGCCGGAGGCCGTGTACAGACCCTGCTCTTTCAGGCTCGTTTGCAGGGCCTGCCAGGTGCGGTCATCGGCCATTCCGGCCACCACCTTCAGGCCGGATTGCCAGGCTACGGCAGTATCAGGGAGCTCAAAGCGAGCGTCTGCGCCAACCGTGCTCATACAGGCCAGACGCCAACCGGCGGCGAAGTCTCTTTCGGAAAGGCTGGTAGATGAGCCGCCCTCAATCGCACCATCAAGCAGATGCAGGCGGCACTTGCCACAGGTGCCATTGCCGCCACAGGGCGCGTCGATCAACACGCCACCTGCACGGGCTGCCTCCAGCAGATTATCGCCGTCGGCAGCCCGGATGTGCAGATCGCCCGTAGGGCTGGTAAAAGTGATCGTGTGAGAAGCTATCTCAGGGGCTCCTTGCTCTCAAACTAAAGTGCACTCTCAGATCAAAACGTGCTCTCAGATCAAAACATACTCTCAGATCAAAACGTGCTTTCAGGTCAAAGCCTGTTCCCAAATCAAAGCCCTTGCCATTCCAGGAGTCCAGGTCACGCCAGGCGCGTGACCTGGACTCCTGCGGGCTTGTCTACATGATCGGGTCAAGCGCCAGGGCGGGATGGCCCACCTGCTCCAGGAAGGCCAGCACGGCCTCGGAGTCAGTGGCGATGGTCTCGTCGCAGATCATGTCCGTAAAGTTCTCGATACCGGTCAGCTTCTGCACCGTCTTATTCAGGCGCACAGCCACATCGTCCTTGAGCTCCTTGGGCATCCAGACGATGCGCTCTGGCCCACCTTCGGCGTAAAGGAACTTCTGGGAACCGATGAAGTGGCGGCCATGTCCCATGAAACCCGGGGTCTGCACGCCGCCGCCGGTCATCGAGGCCAACTCGCCAAAGGTCATGCCGGTCGGGGTCATGCCCACATACTCACGATTGACGACGACCACACCATTAGCCTCGGGCATCACACCGCAGATGCACTCAAAGCAGCCACAGGATGTCATCGGATCCTCCATGATGGAGTACAGCGTCACCTGGTGGACGTTGCCGTGGCTTGCCTCGTCAACCTTCTTGTTGACCTCTGTGTAGATGCCCAGCCGCTCATCGAGCAGGCCGATCTTGTCGATGGGCTGGCAGGCTCCCAGGGGAGTGAGTTCCTTGGTAGCCTTGGCGTCCAACCAGCTGACGGCACCGCACAGCCCCAGACGTTCCGGCGTGACGACACAGCAGTGCGCGGGCGCGAAGCTCTGGCACAGGATGCAGGTGTAGTACTTATCGACACTTTCGTCGGTCATGTTATCAATACGGGAATCGCGCTCGGTGTAGCGCGGCAGGGCCTCGTTTTCCATCAGGGCACGGGCCTTTTCGGGGTCGGTGATCAGAGTGATCTGGCACTTGTCCACAACCTCGGAGAAATCATCCATGATCATCGCATAGAGCACTTCGGCGAAATGCTTGAGCTCAAAGCCCATGTTGCGAGCCTCATTGCTGATACGGATGCGGATCAGATTGCGCTGGCCTGTGTGCATGATGCCTTCGAGGAAGTTAAACCAGTAGTGTATCTTGCGCTCGATGACCGGCTCAAAGTCCGACTGCATCTTGGTGCCGGAGACCTCGACGTAGGTAGCCAGAGCCATCTCCAGCATACCCTCTCCCGCCATCTCGGGGCCGTCGATGATGATCTTGTGGTCGGTGATCTCGCTCGGATCGCGCATCACGACGAGCTCAAAGACGGGATTCTTGTCAGAGGAGAACTCGGCGTAGGTGTCGGCCTTGCGGATGATCTCGCCCTCAAAGGCCGAGGCGCAGCCCAGTGGGATGGGGAGCGACTTGGTCTTGACCTTGATGTTGCGCAGTTCAAGCGACTTGGCGGCAGTGAGATCGAGGTCGGTGACCGACTCCAGTGCTCCGGCGATCTGCAGGTCGCCGAGATCCTGGTCGGTGATGACGGGGAATCCCAGCGCGATGGCGCCTGCGCCAGCCGATACGGTTACGGCATCCAATGCCCCAAAGGCGTTGACGAAGGCCGGTACGCGCTCCTTGGTGTATGCCAGCAGGTCCGGCAGGGCGCCCGGCTGGATGTTCCCGAAGATCAGTGCTGCGCGGATGGCGACGGTGACAACGTGGGTAACCGCGGTCACGTCATGGCCGAGCGGCACGACGCGAAAGTCCAGGCCAACCTTGACGCCTGCGGCGGGCACCTGATCGACGACGCCGCCGACCAAGAAGGTCAGAATGCCCTTGGACTGATAGTCCTTGACAACGGCGGCGAGCGTCGCAGGGTCATCGGCGGTGCCGATGACGACGGCGACACCGGGAATATCACCGGTGACCAGCGGCACACCCAGCGAGCGGATGATCTTGTCTGGAACAAAGCCGATCCCGCCCTCGTTTTCGTAGGGCGTAGCTCCGCCTATGAACTTCAGGCCCTCGAGTATCTCGGCGCCGACGGCGGTAGCCAGTCCGGCGTTGAGTGCGTCGCCCAGATCCTCTTTGTTGGTGATCAGGCTCTTGAGCACGCCTACGCAGGCCAAAAGATCGCCGAGTTTGGTGACCTTCACGCCGGTTGCGGCATAGATGGTCGGGAAGAAATACGCAGTGTCGGGGAAGGCGATCGGCGCGTCCTCGCCATAGGTGGCGATGGCGTCATTGACGGCTCCCTCAGTCAGTCCGGCGACGGCATTTGAGCCGCCATAGATCAGATCGGTCAATCCGCTCATGATTTCCTCCTCAGATTTCCAGATATGAATCGGCATACAGGATATTACCACGAATAACATCACAGCTCTTGACGGTCTCCATCATCCGCTGGTCGCAGGGATTGATGATAACGCTGCTCAGGCCACTCTGCATGGCCATCGCGACCATGGACGCGTCCATGATGGGCCGGATGTGCGGCGGCATACCGTTTGAGATATTCGACAGGCCTCCCGTGGTGTTCAGGCCCATGTCGGTGAGCATGCGAATGGCTTCCAATACGTCGGGCAGCTTTTCCTGCATGCCCTTGATGACGAGGAACAGGGGGTCGAACCACATATCTTCAGGCTCCATACCCAGTTCCATACCATGCTCCAGGAGCTCTTGGCAATAGGTCATGCGCTCGTCATTGTCTACGGGTACTCCGGCCTTGGAGCATAACGCTATTACAATAGCATCATTGGCGGCGGCCAGATCGACATTGCTGATACGTTCCCCGGCATCCGCCGAGTTGATAATCGGTTTGCCCTTGGCGCGATTGTATACGGAGATACCGGCCTCGATGGCCTTCTGGTTGACGGTATCCAGGCACAGCGGCACGTTATCAAACTCGTCTTGCAGCACCTGCACCGCCCACTTCATCAGATCCTCGCCGTCGCGTTCGGCCGGGCCGATATTAACATCGAGATAGGTCGCGCCGGCGGCGAGTTGTTCACGCGCTCGCTGGAGCACCGGCCCGGGATCTCGCGCCAACATGGCCTCACGGATCACTGGGGAGATGAAGTGGATACGTTCGCCGATTACGATGAACTTTCCCATGTGTCCCATCCTTTCTCTAAGCGCTGAGTTCGTTGATAAACTTCACGATCTGGATAGCTTCGTTCGGGCCGACCACGATGGTCCAGCCGGGAAGCTTTTCCTCAAGCTCACCCTTGAGTACCGCGACCTTGCCCGGGATGACCAGAGTGCGGCTTGTCACCTTATCCTCGATGCCGGCCTCTGCGATGAACTTTGCAATGGAGGAGGCTGTGAATTTGCCTGCCGCCCAAGAGGTCAGCACCGAGTAGCCACCGGCATCGCTGATCAGCAGGTTGGTCGGTACGCCACTGCGTTCAAACTCTCCGGAGACCACGAAATAGGTCAGCGCGAAATCGCAGGTGATCGCGCAGATGGCGCTGGGGTCAGCACCATTGAGTGGGTAGACGCCGGGGTCGACCTTCATTGGCTTCTGAGGGTCGGTGAAGATGTTTTGACGCAGGCCATGCAGCGGCAGGCTGAGAGCGTAATCGAGCTTCTCCAAAACGATGATTGAGCCATATTTCAGCGTGAACAGCGAGGCCAGCGCTGTGGCCAGATGGTGATTGCCGGCGGCGAGCGTCGCTATGTTGACCAGTGAGGGATAGCCGAAGCTGCGGTCGCCACCGCTGATCGCTGCACGACGGATCTGCACCGCGCCAGCAAAGGCCTCTTTGGCCGAGGCGCAGCCCACATCGAGTATGAGCCGTTTGGTACCCAGTTTTTCCAGAGCTTCGACGGTGTCGTGTAGCTCTGCAAGCGATGAGGCACGCACGCCCAGTGCTACATCTGCGTCACTTGCCAACGCGTAGAAGGCTTCATAGTTATCCGGCGTCGCTCCATGCAGCACGGGGCCGGCGCCCGCGACTTTTGCCAGAGCCGCTTTGGCGATCTCCTCGTCGGTGACATCGAGCACGAGGGTACGACCGGCTGTCCGGGCCTTCTCGACAAGAGCCACATAGGCATCGGCCGTGCCACCACCATGGGAGACAAAGAGCAGGTCGGTGGTCATGCGCTCACCGATGCGCTCGTAGTCCAAAGCCGCAACTTCGGTCAGGCGTGCGTCGATGACCTCGGCAGGCATGTCGTCGGTCAGACGCACGGCATACAGGCTTTTGGATACGAAGGTCTTGTCGTGGCGCATCAGCACGGTTTCGCCGCCGAGGGTGTGGGCAGCATCGCCAACGCCGATGTGTACGGTCTTCATCGGGGGCGCCGTGGCGTCGGTGAGCTGGGCGATGGCCTCGGGCGTCATGTGCGGGCAGGCATCGATGGGAAGTGCGCCCTGGGCGACCTTCATCGAGAAAGCCATGCAGGTTGGCACGCCGCAGTCCTTGCAGTTGGTCTTGGGGGTCAGCTTGAAGATATCGAGTCCCTTGAGGGCCATGTCACTCGCCTCCTTCCGTGAGCAGACCGATGAGGGTGGCGATCGTGCTCACCGATTCGGGATGGCGCAGCAACACGGCATCGGCGCCAGCAGCCAGACAGGCCGCAGCGGTGGCGACCTCAAAGCTGATCCCGCGCTCCTCGCGTGAACCCCATTCGGGGAAGTCGGCTTCCTCGGCCATTGACTCCTTGACGGTCCAGGCGTCGGTTCCCACGGGCGTGATGATCGGAATCTGCAGGGCAGCGTCGTTTTGTCCCAGTGCGGTGATCTTGACGCGCTCCATCGTGCTGGCCACGTACTCAAAGCCGTATCCGGCAACCGCACACCCGACGTTCATCGCCAGTGCGCTGTTGGGCACGCCAATCTGCCCGAGCAGCAGGTTCAGCTGCTTGGCGAGATTGATATCGACCGCAGATTCCGCAGCGAGCTTCTGTCCCCAGGCCAGCACCACGGCCGCACCGAGCGCCTTATAATTGTCCTCGGTGGCAGACAGGAAGAGAACGTTGCGTCCTTCCAGTTCTTCGGCCAGTGCCTCAAAGAGCTCCGCGTCCTTCTCGGCGCTGCCGCATCCGGCGATTGTCAGAGGCAGGGGGCAGGCCGCTGCTACGGTCTTGACCAACTCGACCGTCTCGGCAACGGAGCGATCTGCACCGTTGGGGTCGGCTCCCTCAAGGATCAGGCAGACAAATTCAGCGCCGGGTACCTCTGCCGCGCGTATCGTCTGGGCGGCGATATCGGCACAGTCCGCGTAATAGTCCTGAATGCCCGCGATCGCTCCGGCACATCCCAGATCAGATATCTGGATACCCACGCGAGGCGGATTGACGAGGGGGCCGTCAAAGGCATACAGAGGCCAGACACTCTGCCCTCCCAGCTTCACGCTTGTCTCCCCGGTGCCGATCTCCAGCACATCGATGCTGGACTTGAACACCTGTTTCTCCGGCACAAAGCTCATAGACTCTCCTTTCCCTGGGACCTACATCTACAGTGGCGGATCTTCTACAGATCCAAGGTATCGATCAATGCCTGTACCGCCTGCTTCATGGGCGTGTCGGCAGGCAACTCAACCGTGGGACACCCTTCGGCGTCAGCGCGATAGACAGATTCGTCGGTGGGTACGACTCCGATGAGGTCGAGCTTCTGGAGTGCTATTTCCTCAAGGATGCCAGCTTCGAGGGCGGCGGCATCGCCGCTGGGAGCCCGGTTCACGATCAGCTTGACCATTGAGGGCTTAAGTCCCAGCTCATCAACCATCACCTTCAGGCGACCAGCCGCCTGAATTCCCCTGCGCGAGCAATCCGACACGAGCAGGAGAATATCGACCTTCGGCAATACGCCGCGGCTGATATGCTCCAAGCCGGCTTCGTTGTCTACAATTACGTAGCGGTAGTTCTTCGCGTATTGGGTGATCTGGGTCTTGAGCAGGCCGTTTACATAGCAGTAGCAACCCTGACCCTGCGTGCGGCCCATGACCAGCAGGTCGTAGTCATCGAGTTCCAGCAGTGCACTGTTAAACTGGTATTGCGCCCAGTCCTGTTTACTGACGCCGGAGGGTATCGGACTGGTCTCCGCCAATTCAGCATGGGCGACGATCTCGCGAATCTCGCCCAGAGTCTTTTCTACCTCGACGCCCAGAACCTCGTTGAGGTTGGAGTTCGCGTCGGCGTCGACGGCCAGTATCGGTCCCTTGTGATTTTTTGCCAGATAATCGACGAGCACACCACAGATCGTAGTTTTGCCCGTACCACCCTTACCGGCAAACGCAATGGTTTGTGTCACATCATACCCTCTTTCAATTGCCCCTGCGATTATTCTCGGGAGCATCCAATCCTCCACAAACCCCTCTACCACACAGGGCAGACCGGCAGTGTCTCTGAAATTATACGCTTGACTCGATAAGCAAAATTCCGCGTGTCAGATCGGCAAAGGTGAGTATTCCTTTAACCGCGGTCGTCTTGCCCATGATGTCGGTCAAAATAAGCTCGCCATCCCTCTGGACGACCGTCGTTACCATCTCCGCGATCTTATCGCCGTTTTCGACCTTGCTGTAGGCGGTTGAGACGCACATGATCATTCCCCTTTGATTCGGTTGGGGGCCGGCGTTGCTCTGAGCTCATCGTGCGCCGCTGAGGTTTTGTCTGTGGTCGCCGGTGCTTCCTTGAGGGCGTGAGCCAGTTCGGCGTTGCCTTTGGCGTAGTGGTGCATGGCTGCCTCAACGGCTTCGGCCGCCTGGGAAAACCCCAGATCATCAAGCTGGTGCCCAAGGGCATGCAGTTCTTCGCTGTGGTGTTCATTGTGCTCAAGAAGATAGTTCAGATAGGCAAAGGTTGTCGGGATATCGCTTGCCGGGATTGGCAGGCTCTGGTGATGGAGCGTGCTGCTCCCTTCGTGATGCACGACGCCGACCTTCTTTCGCTCACACGTTTGTGTATGACTCACTCATACTCATCGATTTTCCCAATGACGAACCATTGGCAAATATGATAACGAATACCCAGGTGTAAAACCAGAGGAGAATGGCTATACTTACCCGGACAAGTGAAGAGCATGGATGTTCTGCCCATGTGTGCCATGCTTTTTGTAGCATGATGCACAGGCGGCTCAGAGGGAAGCAGGTGTAAGTCCTGCGCGGTACCGCCGCTGTGACCGAAAGAGCAGATGGTTCAAGGCCCGTTTGGGCACTCACTGACGCAGAGGAAACGATCGCGTTGGGAAGGGGAACCAGATGCGATGACTCGGAAGTCAGAAGACCTGCATCCGATGCGCCTTCAGGAGCTGGCCCACGGCTATGGGCCTTGCCTGAGGATTAGGTGAGACGAACAGTAAAACGGTCTGTCGCGTTGCGGCAGATCGTTTTGTTTACCTCGGGCCTTGAAGAGAGAGAGTGTATATGAGAGCGAAGAAGGGTGCGAGGATAAAGTTCGTAACATCCGCGCTGAAGGGTGCGAGGATGAAGTTCGTAACATCCGCGCTGGTCCTGCTGCTTGTGGCTGGCCTGTTGCCGACCGGTCTGTTGGCGGGCTGCTCAGATGGCGATGCGCGCGAGGGGGGCGAGGGCGGTGAGACCACCGCCGAACAGCCTGCCTCGACGGCGGTTTCGGTCGTTGACCAGACCGGCGCTACCGTTGCGCTTGATAAGCCCGCTGAGCGCGTCGTGACGCTGACGGCTGCGTCGGCGGAGATCGTCTATGCCGTGGGCGCGGGATCGACCGTTGTCGGACGTGGCGAATACTGTGATTGGCCTGCTGAGATACTGGATATCCCCGCGGTTCAGTCTGGATCTGAGACCAACATCGAGCAGATCATCGCGCTCGATCCCGACCTGGTCATTCTCGCGACGATGGACCAGAATCCCGAGCAGGTTGCCCAGCTTACGGACGCGGGTATTGCCGTCTACGTGTCCACTGCTACCGATATCGCCCAGACCTATGAGTCCATTGAGCAGATCGGCGTGCTCTTTGGCAGAGAGGCCGAGGCTGCAGCGATTGTCGATGGCATGAAGGCAAGCTTCGATGAGTTGGCGGCTGCACAGCTCAGCGGCACCGTCTACTTTGAAGTATCACCACTGGAATATGGTCTGTGGGCGGCGGGCAATGCAACCTTCATGAACGAGGTTGCCGAGATCATCGGTCTGGAGAACATCTTTGCGGACGTTGAGGGTTGGGTCGAGGTATCCGAAGAGCAGGTGCTTGAGCGCAACCCCGATTACATCGTTACCGTGGGGATGTACTTCGGTGAGGGCCTGAAGCCTGACGAGGAGGTCCTGGCCCGTGCGAACTGGCAGGGCGTGGCCGCCGTGCGTAACGGTGCGGTCATCAACTTTCCCAACAACGAGTTTGCCCGCCCCGGCCCACGTCTGGCCGAGGGTGCCGTGACGCTGTATGACTTCATCGTCGCGCATCCTCTGGCAGGGTAATCAGAGTAATCAGAGTGCAGGGTAATCAGGCAAGGCTCGATTGCTGCGCGAAATGATAGTATGCTAGTTAATGAGGTCTGAAACCATGCCACCCAAGGGCTTTGCGCCACTTATCTATCTGGTGTTTGTCGTCATCTTACTGGCGGCTTTCGTCCTCTGCGTTCTCGTGGGCAGCGTCAGTGTGGCGCTGCCTGACGCAATGGCGGCTATCTGGGCGGCAATCAGTGGCGGAGAAGGCCCGGCGGGCAGTGCGTCGAGTATCGTCATCGATATCCGCCTGCCCCGGGTGCTGTGCGCCGGTCTGGTCGGTGCCGCCCTGTCACTGGCAGGCTGCGCGCTGCAGGGCTTGTTGAAAAACCCTCTGGCCGATGGCACGACGCTTGGCGTTTCGGCAGGGGCCAGTCTGGGAGCGGTCATCGCCATCAGCTTCGGCATCACTATTTCTGTGCTGCCCGTGGCTGGCACGACGGTCATGGCTGCCCTGTTTGCCTTCCTGTCGCTGCTGATCATCCTTGCTCTGGCCTATCGTCTCGATCGCTCGCTTTCCACCGATACCATCATTCTCATCGGCGTCATCTACGGCATGTTCATCTCGGCCTTCATCAGTGTGCTCATCGTCTTTGCGGGTGAGCAGGCCACGCGTATCGTCTTCTGGACCATGGGTTCGCTGTCGTCGAGCAGCTACGGTTCCGTACTGCTGATGGCCGTGGTGGTGGCGATCTTTGGCTCTGTGTTGCTTGGTTTGTCCAACGAGTTGAATGCCTTTGCCATCGGGGAAGACAATGCCCGGCATATCGGGGTCAACGTGCGTCGCGTCAAGGTAATCGTGCTGGTCTGCGTCTCGGCGTTGGTGGGAGCCTGTGTGTCGATCGGTGGCATCATCGGTTTCGTTGGCTTGGTGACCCCACATATGGTGCGGCGTATCACCGGGCCCAACCATCGTCTGCTGATGCCCGCCAGCATCTTCGCCGGCGCGGTTTTCCTGATGCTCTCCGATCTGTTGGCGCGTACGCTCTTCAGTCCGCGTGAGCTGCCCATCGGTGTGGTCACCTCGATCATCGGTGCGATCATCTTCGTGCGCATCTTCTTCTCGACGCGACAAAGGGTCAGATGATGAGAACGCCTGCCGCATCAAGGTCAGTGCCGGGGCCAACGCCAGTGGCGGGGCCCGTGCCGGGGCCCACACCAACGCCAACGCCCACACCAGCGCCAGCGCCCGCTTCCGTCGCGCTTCCGCCAACGCCAACGCCAGCGCCCGCTTCCGTCGCGCTTCCGTCAACACCAGCGACCACCCCTGCCACGCCGGGCTCAACCCAGCCGATGCTCGAGGTGCGTGATCTCACGGTGCGCTACGGCGATCTGGTGCTTGTCGACAAGGTGAGCTTCACCTTGAATGCAGGCGAAATGCTGATGATCGTCGGGCCCAACGGTGCGGGCAAATCCACGCTGGTGTCGGCAATCACCCAGGGGGTGCCCTTCACCGGCGAGGTGTTCTTTGAGGGCGTTAACGTCAGGCAATTCAAGCCTGTTCAGCTGGCGCGATCCATCGGCATGCTGATGCAGACACATTACGTCGGCTATGCCTTCAAGGTGGCCGAGGTCGTACGGCTCGGACGCTACGCGCATCGCACGGGTATCCTTGGCGGCCTTGGCAGCAGCTCAGATACTGACGAGAATGCGATTGTCGCAGCTCTGGAGAGTACCGGGCTTACGCAGATCGCCGACCAGTCGGTGCTGACGCTTTCTGGCGGCGAGCTCCAGCGCACCTTTCTGGCTCAGGTGTTTGCGCAGGATCCGCGGCTGCTCATCCTCGACGAGCCCACGAACCATCTCGACCTCGTCTACCAGAAGCGTGTCTTTGAGCTGCTCACCGGTTGGCTTGCCGATACGAATCGACAGCGCGCCGTCCTGGCTGTCGTTCACGATCTCAACCTGGCCCTGGCCTTTGCCTCGCGTGTGCTGTTGATGGACCAGGGAGGGCTGGTGGCAATCGGGCGACCCGATGAGGCGCTGGCCCCTGAGCGCCTTGACCAGGTATACCAGATGGACGTGCGCGCCTGGATGCGTGGGCTGCTTGCGGGTTGGAAATAGTTGTTCGTCATGACAAAGGAAGAACGGAATCAAGGGAGGAAGCACATGATCGATTTCACAGAGCTCAACGCACGTATTCCCGCACCGGATGATGAGGCGGCTGCGCGCACGCAGGTCCGGCTCAACAACATCGCAAAACCGGTCGCCAGCCTGGGGGAGCTGGA
>JAIRXA010000109.1 GCA_031268525.1 Coriobacteriales bacterium
TCGTGTTTCGCGCTCATCGCGCACCTCCCTTCAGATCCGCCTCGGAAAGCTGCGAGGAGGCGATTTCGTAGTAGGCTTCACAATTTTTCAGCAGTTCAGCGTGGGTGCCCTGTCCGACAATCCGTCCATCGTCTATGACGATGATCTGCTCAGCGTCCATGATGGTACTGATCCTTTGGGCGACGATGATCAGGGTTGCGCCTCTGGTATAGGTCTTCAGCGCCTTGCGCAGGGCCGCGTCGGTTGTAAAATCCAGCGCTGAGAAGCTGTCGTCAAAGAGATAGATGTCGGGCCTGATGGCCAGAGCGCGCGCGATGGAGAGGCGCTGGCGCTGACCGCCCGAAACATTGGAGCCCCCCTGAGCAACCGGCGACTCGAATCCGTCTTCAAGTTCGGAGACAAACTCAAGCGCTTGGGCAACCTCGGCGATCTTGGCTACGTCCTGCGACTCCTGATCCGGGGACCGAAGCGATTCTCCCATCCCTTCGACTCCCGTTGTCGCGTCTGCCTTACTCGCTGTGCTTGCCTCACTTGGCGCGTTCGCCGCGTCGGTCGCGTCTGCCGCCTCGGTCGTCTCTGCCACATCCACCGCGTCTGTCGCGTCTACCGCGTCTGTCGCGTCTGTCGCGTCTGCTACATCTCGCACACCCGCCGCGTCTATCGCTTCTGTCTCGCTCGCCTCGTTGCTGACGCCATACAGGATGTTGCTCTCGATAGTTCCCGACATCAGCACGCTTTGTTGCGGCACATAGCCGATCTGCCTGCGCAGCTCAGCCTGAGTCACTTGGCACACATCAACACCCCCAACCAGCACCGCTCCGCTGGTCACATCATAAAAGCGCGGTATGAGGTTGATAATCGTCGACTTGCCGGAACCGGTGGAACCGATAAAAGCGGTGGTCTGGCCGGGTTGCGCAACAAAGGAGATGTCGCCGAGCGCGTCAGCCTCAGCGCCCGCGTAGCGGAAGTTCACATCGCGAAACTCCACACGCCCCCGCTGTGCTGGGTCCACAGAATGCGGCTCAACAGGATCAGTGATAGTTGGCTCGCAAGTTAGCACTTCATTGATACGCCCGGCGGACACCGAGGCGCGAGGGATGAAGACAAACATCATCGCGATGAACATGAAACTCATCACGATCTGCATGACGTACTGCATGTAGGCCATCATGTCGCCCACCTGCATCTGCGACTCGGCAACCTGATGCGCGCCGACCCAGATGATCAGCACGGTCAGGGCGTTCATAAAGACCATGAGAATCGGCATCATGAAGGTCATGGCTCGGTTTACAAACAGGTTGGTGGCGGTGAGGTCGCGGTTGGCGTCCTCAAAGCGCTCGGTCTCAAAGTCCGAGCGAGAGAAGGCCCTGATCACCATCAGCCCGTTGAGCGACTCGCGAGCGACGAGGTTCAGGCGGTCGATGAGCTTTTGCATCAGCTTGAACTTCGGCATTACGATAGCAAAGAGCACGGTGGCTATGCCGAGAAGAAAGACGACTGCGACAACGATGATCCAGCTCATCGAGATTGATTTTGAGAGCGCCATGTACACGCCGCCAAGCCCCATGATCGGCGCGTAACAGATCATGCGAATACCCATCGTCAGCAGCATCTGGATGACGGTGATGTCGTTGGTCGAGCGCGTAATCAGCGAGGCCGTAGAGAAGCGGTCGAACTCGGCGTGCGAAAAGTTGGAGACCTTGGAGAAAACCGCCGCTCTGAGATCGCGCGCAACTCCAGCCCCGATACGCGAGGACAGGAAGCCAACGAGGATCGACGCGCCGCCAGAAAGTACCGTGATCAGCAGCATCAGCAGGCCGATGCGCACGATGTAGGCCATCTCGATACTGCCCATGTCGCGCCCAAGCTCGCGGTAAAAACCAGCGACAAGCATCGTGCCGCTCTGGGCGCGGAGATTTTCGTCCATGCTGGTGGCAGAGGCGCGGGCATCGCTCAGCCATTGCTCGGGCAGCTGCTCCAGCAGAGGTTGGAGCTGATAGATCTCGGTGAAGTCGAGCTCTTGAAGATCGGTGGTGGAGCCGTTGGTGGAGCCGTTGGTGAGAGAGCTGTCGGACGAGGCTCCCTCGCCATTGGCGGCCTGTACCTGCTTCAACAGATCAACCATCGTCCAAGTCGCATTACCAAAGGCGCTGTCCAACTGTGCCCGCGTATCGGCCGATACATCCGAGGTGAGCACGTAGATGTCCTCGTCGGCAGCTTTAAGCCAGATATCTTGATAGGGGCGTCCCTTGTTGGCGGGATCGGGGTCGCTGCCAGAAACCTTATGGTAGTTGGTTTCGAGTAGCTCACGTTCACTATCGCTCATGAAGAACTGGATGAAATGGTAACCGTCTTCTGAGAGAGCCTCAGGCGTGCCGTCTTCAACACCGCCCTGCTGGATACCAACATTGACGATATCGCTCATGTAGTTGGGCAGACTGAGCTCACACATCGCCTGCACAAACAGCAGGATGATGGCAATGATCAGGCCTGCGATAAAGGGCTTGAGGAAGCGGGCAAGTCTGATCATCGACGGGCTCCCTCAGGGAATGCGGTATCTCCACGATCATCAGAGTCTGCTCCCTTGCTCTGAATGTCCTCGATGATATCCACCAGTTTGTTGAACAGGCGAATCAGCTCACGCGTGTCCTCTTCGCCCATTCGTTCAAGGATCCTGTCCATGTGGCTGTCCATATGTTGGTGGAGATGGTCGGTGACCCTTTTTCCCTTCTCCGTGAGCGTAAAGTCAAAACGCCGCAGATCATGGGGATTGACCATGCGGCTGATCAGGCCCTTCTTCTCCAGAGCCGTGAGGTTTTGAGAGATGGCGGCCTTGGAGATATGCAGACGCTTCTGCAACTCGTTGGCAAAGCCGCTTTCACCGGAATTACCGACGGTCGCGTCGACGGGAGCATTGCCCTCCTCGATGGCACGGAGGATCACCAGTGCGCTGGCCGTGAAACCGTGAGGCCCAAAGTGTTCGGTATGGTCATGATGCTCGGAGTCGCCACGCCGACCGAAGCAATCGTGCATGTCATGCTCATCGCGGCCGCCACACCCGTCGGGGATATCCCGCCGACTGAAGCGGTCGTGCCTGTCGCGTCCGTCGGGGATATCCCGCCTGCCTTGGCGTCCGTTCCCGTGAAGGGTCCCGCGCAGGTTCTTGGCGCGAAACATTGTCTGTACCAATTCCGACTTTAACTGTTCATTGCTCATGATTCACCTGATTTCCTGACGAGCAAAATTAGATAAGCTCTTTATTATTAAGCAGTGAACAGTATAGGACTCACGCGGCAGGAGTCAAGTGTGCGTGAGAGAATCGACGAGACAGAAGGACGTTAAGCAGTTGCTAGATCCTCATCAACCAAGTGGCGCAGATAGTCAGATCGGCTCACGTCAAGACTTGCTGCCCTACGATCGATAGCAGCGATCTTGCGCTCCGTCTCCTTAAAGGTGACGGGTTTTAACTCTTCGCCAAACAAGAGTGGTCTGCCAACTAGTATCTCTCCGACGGGGGTACCTGGATACTCACCGCGTTCGCAGGCTTCAGCCATCTTGTCCAGCATTTCATCGGTCAGAATGCGACCGCTCTTTGTCGTGACGCTCATAGTCGTCCCTACCTTTCCATCAATCCAAGTTCCGCCATGATGCTTTTTGTGGGCGGTGTGAGTGCATGGTAGACAAACCATCCGCCATCAACAGTCTGGAGAGCAACCATTTCTATTGGCCGCCCTGCTCTGTCAAAGCCGACTGCGATGAAATATTCTTCTTTGCCATCTCCTCGCCTTTGTCTACGGGCGAAGTTACTCCACGCTTCTCTAACATCGACTTCAGAGATCTCTGGGTGACGCTCCATCACGCGCGAGTGTACTCGAATGTCTTGGTCCAAAGTTCCTCCTCGCCGTTATCGTACTACGAAATTGTACTACAAAACCTCAGGAGAAGCAAAGAAGCGGAGTGCGTCAAAGGGGGCAGGTAGGTGACAGGCGAGACAGAAGCGAGACAACAGGGCCAAAGAGTGCCAAAGGGGACGAGGCAGAATTTGTAGACGAGTAGACAAGTGTTCCTGTCTACAAATATAAGATACAATTCTACTGCCTAAAAGGAGGACGCTTATTATGAGCAGTGAAACGAGCAAAAACAAGGGGTACTCTCGACGAGGATTTTTGAAGCTGGCTGGCGTAGTGGGATTGAGCGTGTTACTTGGTGGGTGTGGTGTCAATAACAAGGATACTGCTCCTGTTACAAATGACACGCCCGATGTCGAGCAGGATATTAAGCCAGAAACTAACAATTCTGATTATTCTTTTCACAGGACTGAAGAGGGTGTGGGATATTCTCTATCACATTTTTCTGACCTACCAAACTCTGTTAAGATAACAGATATCCCCGAAGACATGGTGGAGTTCAAATGTCCAGACACTATTGAGGGTACACCAGTGATGGATATAGCATTTTCGAGCGTTGAGAATCCAGATCTTAGCCTCCAAACGATAGATGTTTCGGGCTGTTCGTCACTTAACAAAATAGATATCTATCCTGAGAGAGGCTCCGTAGTTGAATCAGCAGTCGAACGCGACCGCACAGTAACTTTGATTCTGGGTGAAAAAAACAGCACCATGACCAGAATCAGCATCAGGGATTATGGTTTGGGGGCAATCACTGGTCTTGAATCGTGCATAAATCTAGAAACACTAGATATCGACCGTAATAAGGTGGAGCAATTGGATATTAGCGCATTAAAAAAATTACAGACTCTGATAATATCTAATAATCCTATTAAGGAAATTGATGTTTCGCAAAATGTGAATCTTGCAGATATTATCACCAGCAATGGTCAGACTATAATAGAATCTTAATCTATAAGATCAGAGTTGTATGGGACAGGGTGACGTTCGCAGGTTCCGCAAGGTGTATTTGTAGACGGACAAAGAAGAGACAGAAGGGGACGTTCGCCTTCTGTCTTTGCGTCCTTCTGTCTTTTGCCTCGTCACCTTTGTCGCCCCTTGCCCCTGTTGTCTCGCTGCCTTTAACTCCGGTAGACGATCTGCCCGGTAGCGGGGTCCATGCTTTCGATAATTGCCAGCGACTCCAGGCGATAGCCGCGCTCACGGAGCGTACGACCTCCCTGCTGAAAACCTTTCTCGATGACAATGCCGATGCCCTCGATGGTGGCGCCAGCCTCCTCGGTCATCTCGATCAGACCATTGAGGGCGCAGCCATTGGCAAGAAAATCATCGATGATCAACACATGGTCATCACCGCTGACGTATTTCTTGGAGATGATGACATCAAAGATGCGCCGGTGGGTGAAGCTCTCAACACGCGTGGTATACACGTCGCCTTCAAGGTTGATGGATTGCGCCTTCTTCGCGAAGACAATCGGCACATTGAGGTGGCGAGCGGCAGCGTAGGCGATAGCGATGCCCGAAGCCTCGATAGTCAGCACCTTGTTTATCGGGCGTCCAGAGAAAAGGCGCGCAAATTCCGCACCGATGGCGTCGATCAATGCCGTGTCCACCTGATGGTTGAGGAAGCTGTCGACTTTGAGCACGTCGTCGGTCTTGATGATGCCTTCGTGCTTGATGCGCTCCTTGAGCAGTTGCATGGGCTGCTTCCCTGTCCTCTCGGTGTTCCCGGTCATAACGCTCACACGCCTTGCGCACCGCGGGTGTTGCAATCTGCGGGTACTACACATCGCCTATGCTGAAGGTCGCCTCTGCTGCAAGCCGCGCATGTTGCAAGCATTCTAGCGCACCTGAGCGCTCGGATGTGGCGGGAGAAAACCTCTCAGTCGGGAAGTCTGACGCCGATGTCGGCAACCACCAGCTTACCTGCGTGGCTGCGACCCGGCTCAAAGAGCATGCCGAGTTTGTTGTAGGCAAAGGTAAGGGTGCTGTCGGCGTACACTGCCGCACCAAGCACTTCGCCGGTGTCCGCACTGATCCCGGATGGGATGTCAACCGCCAGCACTCGGGCGCCAGCCGAGCGCATGTCATTGATCGCCTCAACCGCCTGACGATATGCGCCGGTCAGAGGGCGGGCGAGTCCGATACCAAAGAGGGCATCGATGATCGTCTTGGGTGTGGGTATCAATTCGCCCCGGTTCGCGAGCGCCGCAAGCTCTTCAAGTCCTGCAAAACTCACGGCAACTCCGGCTGCCTGCGCCCAGGTCAGTTGCTGTCGACACTCTCTGCTCAGATGATCCAGATTGCCGATAAGCAGCGCTTCAGCTCTGATACCTTGCTGATGCAGTAGGCGGGCCAGAGCCAGTCCGTCTCCGCCATTATTGCCCGTACCGCAGACGCAGAGGACACAGCCCAGATCGAAATCGTTCTCAGCACCCACAAGCGTATCGACGACTGCTGAAGCCGCACGCTCCATCAACATCAGCGAGGGAATACCCCGATTGTCGATGGTAAAACGATCCGCGACCTTCATGCCGGCGGCCGAAACCACCTCGCCACGCACGACACGCCCGAGAGTGCCCCACAGCAAGGAGAAATCCGAGCGGCTCTGCGTTGCCCGATTGGCCGGACTGCTTGAGGGCAGATACACCGCGCGCATTTTCGCTTCGCTGGCTGCAAGGCGATTGAACAGCGAGGTGGCGGTTCGACCGGTCGTGAAAATGGTGTTGACACGCGAATCGGCAATCAATTCCGAGAAACGATTGGGCACGGGATCGCGGATACTGGCATCCGCGGCGCCCTCGATACGACAGGAATGCAACACATCCCAGAGAGCAACATGGTTATCCAGCAACAATGCGGTTTTGTCCGCAACGGACGCAGTGGCTGGCAGGCGAGGTACCCCCAGAGAGTCGGCCAGCGCGGTCCAGAAGAGGTTTTGAGGATTTCCGAAGTAGAATCCCTCGGATCGTGAGCGCGGCGAAGGGAAGGTGCCGAGAAGCAGCACCCGCGAATCGTGGTCGTAGATCGGCCACCACGGATGTGTCAGTACCTCATACATATCCATGCCAATCTGGGGTCAGTCGCCCGAACTCGGTCTGTCTCCTGTCTTGCTTCAGGGAAGTGCCCCTGTCGGCAGCATTCAGGTTTCACAACATATTCTGCCACAAACTCCAACAAAGAGTCGGCACACTGCCCCCCTCCCCGTACGTCCAGTCCGCCATTGACAAACAGTATGATGTAACTACAATGTAATTATGAATGATTTAGTATTTGAATGGGACAAGGAAAAGGACCTGAGCAATCAAAAGAAACACGGTGTTTCTTTTGATGAAGCAAAGACAGTTTTTTATGACCCAATCGCTCGAGTGATTGCTGACCCTAAGCATTCCGACGC
>JAIRXA010000025.1 GCA_031268525.1 Coriobacteriales bacterium
CTGGTCACGCGCGAAACAGCGTTGCTGAAGGTCATCATCGAGTGTTGTCTGCTGACCGACGATGAGAAGGTCGCCGCCTGTCAGGTCGCCGTACGAGCCGGGGCGAATTTTGTCAAGACGAGCACGGGCTTCTCCACGGGAGGGGCGACGATTGCCGATGTGAGCTTGCTGAGAGCGACCGTTGAGCCGCACATCGGCGTAAAAGCTTCGGGCGGCATTCGCACCCGTGAGGAGGCCTTGGCGATGATAGCGGCCGGCGCCAATCGCCTGGGCACCAGCAAGGGTGTGGTGATTGTGGCTTGAGGGCTCGGTTGACGGAGAACACGTCCCCACTGTCACACATTTCTATTTTGAGGCAACGAATGGTATTTCGAGTACTTTTTTTATGAGGCAACGCGGCTCAGATTATTTTCTATCAAAAAGGACTCGAATTCACCTCCAGTAATGCTTAAACCAAATCGAGCAAGCAAGCCTACAATTTCTGCGTTTCCCGAACAGAGATCACCGGATTGAAAGGGTATCTCATTACACAGAGAATTGTCATCATTATTAATCATTGATTTGATATCAATTTTATTATTCCTTCGTCGAATGAACACTCCTTGCCTAAGCAAGTCATATTGAGGCGTATCGTAATATGTGTCCACAATCTTCTTCTCAAGTCCTTTTGAGACTAAAGCAGGAAAGTCTACAACCTTCCACTTCATTTCATATTCAATCACTATGCCTTTCCTCCTAACCTGAAATGGTGTGCTGTAAAAACTCATTATCGTACAACTCAAAATCCTTCAAAAGTTTCCTTACTTTCTCACCGTGCAAAAAGACCAAAACGAATACAGGGCGAGTGTTGAATAACCTCTTACGCATTTTGGGTGTGAGAGGTATGGGTGTTTTATGGCCAGGAAGGACGTAGTAAGTAGTTCGTCTGACTTGAGGTTGGCAAGGCAGAAGAACCGTTTCTGTTCAGACCCCTGCGTCATTGCGGCCAGCGTCTAGTCAGTCGTTTCATTCAAAATTAACGATGTGCCAACTGCCCTTTGTGTCCGAGCCAACCCTTTCAATTGCATTGAGGTCTTTGAGTGCTTTGAGCCTGTTCGCAATTGTCCGCCGCGTTACACCCAACGCGGATGCCATTTCCTCGGATGTCATACTGGCATCACTTGCAATGAGTGCCAAAACTTGCAACTCCTTCTCTGTGAAGCGCTCTGTGAAATCCTCTGTGAAACTTTCGCTGAAAGTACCCTTATCCCGCCCCATGACCTTGCCGGTAACCCTGTCGAGGATCAGCCCCTTTGGGCGATATAAAACAACGCTGAAACCCATCTTTCCCCGCCTGAACTCGTAGCGCACATCAGCCTCTGTGCAGGCGTCATGAATGCGCTTCAGACCAGTGCCAAAGTGTTCTATGTCTTTGGAGTAATACATTATCTGTGCAAGGAGCGGGTTTCGCTGGACGGGCTGCACGGTGCCGTTGATGAAGTCCTCTGGAGAAACGCCCTCGGGAAAGGTGCCCGGATTGTATATCTCAACCCTATCCTTATAGATGGCGATTTCATTGTTTTGGCCATTGCCCCATAGCCTGTGCGCGAAGCTGTTCAAGAGCGCTTCTCTGACTGCGGCCATTGGCACCTCCGGCACCTCTCCGCGCTTCATGCCGTTACCAAACTCCAACCGCCATTGGATAGCCTTCTTGACGTACAGCTCACCGGCGTCCACCAGCTTGATGATGGTGTCCACGGAATTGTCTATGTTGAGGAAGGTCAAGCGTTCTTCAGAGGCAAAGGTTGCCATTATCAGCTCAAGGCGCGGGTTGGTGCTGAACATTACCTTGGCCGTGTTGAGCAGCTTGCCGCCACTTAGCAGCTTAAGCCTGCTCAGAGCATCTTCAACGCCAGCGTATTTCCACTCAATGCGACCAGCATCATTGGCTTTCTTGAGATAGTCTTGCAGCGCGGCCTCGTCAACATCTGCGACCGTAAGGTCAGAGATTGCGGAGTCCCAGGGGTTTTCTGCTTCCAGTTTCCTCTTGATTGAGCTTTCCAGCTCCTCTGGGGACATCGAGAGGCTCTCATCGGCTACTCTCATATATGCTTTGCCGCGACAATAGTAAGGAGGATTCCCTCCTTCAAACCTGACCCTGACACAGGGTTTGTCGTCAATGACGACCTGTTCTATCGCTGGATAGATGACGGGCTTGATGTGGTTGCCAACAGCCTGGCTGACCTTCCGCAAAGTTGCCTCTGAGACCTGTTGGCCAATTATCTCCCCGTCTGGCCGAATACCAAAGTACAACTCGCCAGCACCATGCTTGTTGAGGATGGCAGAGATGTCTACAAGTGCATCTTCAAGCTCGCTGGTCGAGCGCTTGTATTCAAGCATTTCTGTCTCAGAGCCAAAGTTCAAGGGCTTCTCCTGCTTCGTTGCTGCGTATCAGGCACATTTTCTGACGTATCTATTGTACCGAAACAGCATATGCCAGTTACGGCGTTTGTGCACAAACGCCGTAAAGCGAACGTGTGAGCCGCAATCTTCTATGCAAGCGCACTCATCAGACCCCTGCGATTGCGGGTCAAGCCCACAATGACGCAAGGGGTCTGAACAGAAACGAAGAACCAGCCGAAGAGAAGCAGGTCACCGGAATGTAACGTCCCGAAATACCCACCTATGATAGACTATGCAGCAGGAACTCTCGAAGGTTTAAGAGAGCTGGGATCAGGAAGGAAGGAATGGATATGAAGAAGTTTTTAGCGGTGGCACTGGCGCTGGTCTTGGGGCTTGCGCTCGTGGCCTGTGGCGGCGGTTCTACCCCTGCTGGCGACGAGGGCACGACTCCATCTGGCGGCGGGGAAGCTACCGGCCTGAAAATCGTCGTTGTTACCAGCCCTTCAGGTGTTGACGACGGCTCCTTTAATCAGGACAACTATGAGGGCGTTCAGGCATTCATCAGCGCGAATCCCGGCGCGACCGTTGAGGCCGTGCGTGAGCAGGATGTCGCGAACGCCATTCCGGCGGTTGAGGCCGTGGTCGCCGATTACGACGTTATCGTCACACCTGGCTATCAGTTCGCGGGTATCTATGAGCTGGCGGTTGCCAACCCGGACAAGTACTTCATTCTCGTGGACAGCTTCCCCTCTGACGCCGATATGGCCGAGGCCGAGGCAAGCAACATCTACGCCATGCAATTCAAGGAGCAGGAAAGTGGATTCTTCGCGGGCATCGCGGCGGCTTTGCAGACCGAGACCGGTAAGGTTGCCTCGGTGCACGGCATCGCCTATCCCTCCAACGTCAACTATCAGTATGGCTTTGAGAGCGGCGTGAACTACGCCAACAAGTATCTGGGATCCACCGCAGAGGTTGTCGCTCTGCCGAGCTATGCCGGCACCGATGTTACCGGCACGAACATCGGCGGCAACTATGTGGGCGACTTCTCCGATGAAGCCACGGGCAAGGTTGTTGGCGAGAGCCTGCTGGCGGCCGGTGTTGATATCATCTTCGTCGCCGCCGGTGCTTCGGGTAACGGCGTGTTCACGGCGGTCAAGGAAGCCGGTAACGCCTATGTCATAGGATGCGACGTGGATCAGTTTGACGACGGCGCCAATGGCTCGTCAAACATCGTGCTGACCAGCGCGCTGAAGGTCATGTCGCCCAACGTCACCAAACAGTTGGAAGCTGTGGCTGCCGGTACCTTTGCGGGCGGCAACTTTATCCTTGGTGCCGACACCGATTCCACTGGCTATGTGAGTGCCGACGGGCGTCATCAGCTGACCCCCGAGACCTTGGCCGCACTGGCTGATGCCTATACTCAGGTCAAGAGTGGTGCGATCATTCCGGCCGCAAACTTCAACAACTATACTCCGGCGGATTTCCCGGGTCTGTAAGGATCGAGTTTCGTACTGAGTAGCCTACGTTAAACCGGCCTGTCAGCATTCGCTGGCAGGCCGGTATTCTGTGAAGGATGAGCCGTGCCTGAGTCGATCGTCGAGATGCGCCATATCACCAAGCGCTTTCCGGGCATCGTTGCCAACGACGACATCAACCTGAGCATCCACAAAGGTGAGATCTTCGCTCTGCTCGGCGAAAACGGGGCGGGCAAGTCCACGTTGATGAGCATGCTTTTCGGGATGTACGAGCCTGACGAGGGTGAGCTGATCGTACGCGGCAAGAAGGTGAACATCACTTCGCCTGCCGAGGCAGTGGCTCTTGAGATCGGTATGGTGCATCAGCATTTCAAGCTCGTCTCAAACTACACCGTCACCGAAAACATCATCATGGGCCGTGAACCCTTGCGCCGCCTGTTAGGCATCCTGCCCTACATCGACCGCAAGGGTGCCGAGCTTAAAGTGCAGGCGCTCTGTGACCGCTACGGCTTTGATCTCAACCCTCGGGCGGTTATCGAGGATCTTGGCGTCTCGCAACAACAGCGTGTCGAAATACTCAAGATGCTGTACCGCGAGGCTGAGATACTGATCTTTGACGAGCCGACCGCAATGCTGACGCCTCAGGAGACCGCGCGGCTACTCGATATCATCCGCAAACTGCGTGACGACGGCAAGACCGTCATTCTCATCACCCATAAACTCGAAGAGATCAAGCAGGTCGCTGATCGTTGCGCAGTGCTCAACCGAGGACGGCTGATCGACGTCTTTGATGTCGCAAGCACGTCCACGCGTCTGATGGCCGCAAAGATGGTTGGGCGGGAGATCGATTTTGAGGTGGATAAGACCGCGCCCGTGTTTGGGGAGGTCATCCTCGATGTCTCACAGCTGACCGTACTCGACGCTCAGAAGGTCGCAATGGTCAAAGACGTGAGCTTTACGGTACATGCGGGCGAAGTCTTTGCGGTCGCGGGGGTCGCAGGTAACGGACAGGTTGAGTTGGCGGACACCCTTGCGGGCCTGCTTGCGGCTAAAGAGGGCAGCATCTCCTTCAAGGGCGAGAACATTACCCGCGCCTCGGTGCGCAAGCGCACCGTTGAAGGCTTGGCCTACATACCTGAGGATCGTCACGGGGTGGGTCTGATTCTGGACTTTCCCGTGTCGGATAACCTTGCCTCCAAGGCCTACTTCAGGCCACCCTTTGCGAAAGGCCCCTTTCTGCAACAGTTTGCGTTTCGGCAGTATGCCGATACCCTCATCGAGCGCTATGACATCCGTTGCAGCAAGGGCGCCCTCACTCCCGTACGTTCGATGAGCGGCGGCAACCAGCAGAAACTGATCGTTGCTCGCGAGATCGATGCAGACGGCGATCTGGTGATTTTTGTGCAACCAACGCGCGGTCTTGACATCGGCGCGACGATGGGCATTCGCCAGCGTATCATCGCCGAGCGCGACAAGGGCAAGGCGGTGCTTCTGATATCGCTCGAACTCGATGAGGTGCTGTCCTGCGCGGACACCATCGGGGTACTCTACGATGGCCGGATGACCAAGATCGCACCCGCAAACGAGCTTTCTCGTAATGAAGTAGGCGAGTATATGATGGGGGTGCAAAGGTGAGCGGGCGTGGGCACACGCGTACACGCACGCATGCCGCCGTTTCGGGCACTCGCCAAACGCCCGGCACGAGCGCCGCCTCACTACCTCTGCGTATTCTGCGCTACGGTCGAACCCAGCCGTTGCTGATTTCGGCCATTGCCGTGCTTCTGGCACTGGTGGCTATCTCTCTGGTCATCATTGCGGTCGGTAAGAACCCCTTGCAGGTCTTCCACAGTCTGTTGCAAGGGTCGGGTATTGTGCCCAAACCGCGCTACGCCGCGGGTAAGGCCATGATCACCGACTTCCTCGGACTCCTTGACGCCATGACCCCGATGCTGTTCGCCGCGTTGGCGGTTGCTATCGCCTTCAAGGCCGGACTGTTCAACATTGGAGTCTCCGGCCAAATGCTCTGTGCGGGTTTTCTCGCGACGATCATCGTTGGCTACAGCGGTCTGGGCGCCCTGATGGCAAAACCACTGGTGATCCTCGTCGGCCTGCTGGTTGGCGCGGCACTGGGAGCATTTGTGGGAGTGCTCAAGGCGCGCTGGAATATCCATGAGGTTGTCTCGACGATCATGCTCAACTACATCATCCAGTACGTCGTCAGTTTCTTCATCAAAAGCTCCTACATCGACCCAGTCTCACGTTCTTCCCGTGCCATTTCCTCCGACGCCCGCCTGACGCTGATGAACGTTCCTCTGGGCGATCTCTCCACACGCATTCCTCTGTGCTTCCTGCTGGCTGTCGCGGTTGCCGTCTTGCTTTACCTGCTGCTGATGAAGACGCGTCTGGGCTTTGAGCTTCGCGCAGTCGGCGCGAACCGCAAGGCGGCCCAATACTCGGGGGTCAAGTCCTCGCGAACTCTCGTTACCGCCATGGTGCTCTCTGGCGCCTGTGCCGGTCTGGCGGGAGTGACCTACTATCTGGGCTACTTCAATACCATCGAGCCGGGCAATCTGACTTCGGTGGGCTTTGATTCGATCGCCGTGGCCCTGCTGGGCAATTCCAACCCCGTGGCCTGCATTCTGTCATCGCTGCTGGTTTCGGTCTTGACCTTCGGTTCAACCTATATGTCTTCAGCGGCGGGGATCAGTGAGTATATCGCCTCTCTGATCGTCGGCATCGTCTTGCTGTTCTGTGCCTGCAGCGGCTTTCTGCAGTACCTGATCAACCGCGATCGCTCCAGGGGTCGCACCCTTCATAATGTGGCGGAGGGTGAAGGCAGAGACGATGGCGAAGGTGAGGGCGATGGAGAAGCGCCTGAGGCTGGCGAGGGCGATGGAAAAACGCCCGAGGCAGGTGAGGCCTCGTGAACCAGATCATCGTCGATGGCCTGTCCTATGCTCTGCCGATGTTGATCATCGCCATCGGAGGCATCTATTCTGAACGCTCGGGTGTGACCAATCTGGCGCTGGAGGGCTTGCTCGGTTTTGGAGCTTTTGCGGGTGGACTGTTCGTGTCCTTTACCGCTGGCATTTTTTTGGCCGATTCGCCCGTTCCCTTCTACCTGAGTTTCCTCTTTGCGGCGATCGGCGGCGGCTTGTTCTCCCTGCTCCACGCCCTGCTTTGTATCAAGCTCAAGGCCAATCAGGTCATCAGTGGTGTGGTGGTCAATATCGCTGCGGTTGCGCTCACCGGCTTTCTTGCCGTGCAGCTGAACAAGGCGGTCTTTGGCGGCGCATCCAACAAGTTCATGCTCTCAACGGCCCCTCGCTATACCGTGCCGGGCCTGAGTGACATTCCGGTACTCGGAGGACTGTTCACCAACGTCTATCCCTTTGAGCTCATCATCGTGGTGCTGGCGATTGTGTTCTGGTTCATCCTCTATCGCACGCGCTTTGGCCTGCACCTGAGAGCCTGCGGTGATAATCCTCAGGCGGTGGATGCGGCGGGCATCAATGTCGCGCGCGTGCGTCTGGTCGCCGTCATCATCTCCGGCGTGCTCTCTGGCGTGGGGGGCATGAGTTTTGCGTATTCAATCAGCGCGAACGTCTCGCCAGCGATCTTCTTTGGAGCAGGCTATCTTGCTATTGCTGCGATGATCTTTGGCAACTGGAAGATCGTGCCGACGCTCGTCGCCTGCCTGATTTTCGGTCTGGCACGCTCAGCCGCCTATCAGCTGATACTCGTTTTGGAAATGGACGCCAGCGTCACCGATCTGGCGATGATCGTCCCCTACGTGCTGGTGCTGATTTTGCTGATTTTCTTTTCCAAACGCAATCAGGCTCCCAAGGCGCTCGGCCAGATATACGACAAATCCCAGCGTTAGGGAAGCACCGATTTCGACCAGGACGGTGTCCTGTGTAAGGCGTTTCCGTAGGGGCGGGCTTTGACCGCCCGGTGAGTACGTGAGATGTGTGTGGGGACAAATCCGTAGGGGCGGGCTTTGACCGCCCGCGTAGGTAGAGAGGATTTTCGCACTCCGGTGTGCGGTCAAAGCCCGCCCCTACACCTTGCGGAACCTGTGACCCGCCCCTTCTCTCGCGGGCGCATCAAAGCTCGCCCCTACAGGTGTTCTCCAACATCCCTCCTCCACAATATCGATGAGCTCTTGTTTGGAGTGAATGTTCAGCTTGGTGTAAATATGGCGAATGTGCGTGTGTGCCGTCGATTCGGAAACGAGCAGTTCTTCCTGTATCCTTCGGGACGATCGGCCTGCTAACAAAAGCCGTAAGACATCAGTCTCTCGTTGAGTCAGCAGGTAACGCTTACTGATCCATGCTGAGTCGTCTTGGGCAGGGTTGTCTTCGGGTGCGAAATCCAGACCCTCCCTCGGCTTCGTAGGCAGATTTTCCAGTTCGTTGATATGTTCTTCCGTAAAGACTACCGTATGCAGGACGATAAAGAGCGCAGCGAGCAAAACCACGCAGAGCTCATAAGGCATGACTACTCCCGGTACATACTCCTCAATACAACGATAAAGGAAGCGAATGGTAACATTGCCTGTGACGATAGCGGCAACGCTATAGGCAACAAGCTGAAAGGCACGCCCGGGCATCTGATGGGCGAAACCAAGGAGCGTTGACCCTCCGACATTCATGATGGCCGAACTGCCAATAAACAGTATCGCCGCCACTACTACTGAACCTGCTGGCAAAACCAAGGTAAAAAGGCTCCCCAGAGTAACAAACAGAAAGGTCAGTCGATAAACCGCCACAGTTGCCTGTCTGCGTGCAAGGGTAACAACAAGAATGGCTGCCACTGCAAGGATCGCAGCACAGAAAAGTCGCAGGAGACTCCCCGAGGCCGAGAGGGCGTTTTCTGCATATTGAAATAGAGTCGAGGAGAGACCCATAGCCGCGCCCATACAAAATAAACCCAGGCCAGCATTGATAAAGAGTGCCTTTTTTTCTGAGAAGATGCTTTTGTCCTCGGTAGTATCAACCTCTCTTTTCTGCAGGGCACGAATGACAAACACGCCGTTTAAGAGCGCGACAATAACCAACATAATCGTCTGAAACTCTGCTGGCAGAAACGTAAAGGGGACACACAAGGCAAATGCAAGTAAAAACCCTGAGAAAACCTCTATCAGCGCCATCTTTGAGCCTACGGAGGAAAACACCACTCCCCAACCAAGGATGATAAGAGCTGATGGGATAGCCATGAAGAGCACAGAAAGAACGAAGAGAATCATGACGCTCTCTCCGGTGACCCAGAAAATATGCTGCAAAACTATGCCAACAGCAACGACCAGCGAGCAACCAACAAGAAAAGGGGAACTGAGAACCATCTGTTGTAAACAAGCATACTGTCTGCCAACGACAAACAGAATCACCAGGCTGATCGCAACGGCGAGGCAGGAAAGGGTGAAAAGCAGGAATGAGTTGCCCGAGCTATTCACTGCTTTTAAGACAACAGAGAAAACCAGGAGAGAGATGAATCGGTCAAAACTGAACCCTACGACATGGCTATACGAGGGTTGGACAATTTTTGGAAAGACCACCGCCGTCCTTTCCTCTCGATCCCCATACCAGGCTAGTTCCTCCGTCTCCATGATAAGCGATTCCCTCTCTTCGATATCGACAAAAACTGTCGATATCGAAGAGAATGAGTGTTTTCACCAGGTTTTGTCGATGCAAGAGAACCTGCGTTTTCTTACCGTGCTTCTACCGATCATTCGGCAAGGGCAATCCGATAGGAGGAGGCATTATGAAGGAACTGGGTAGACGCGATTTCTTAAAAGGACTCGCAACGGCAGGTGTCGTGACGGGTGCGGCAGGGCTGGCAGCGTGCAGTCCGACTGCGGAGACAAGCGAGGCTTCAGCGGACGGCAGTATTGCCTGGGACGAGGAGTTCGACTTCGTAGTAGTTGGATCAGGAACCGGCTGCTTTGGCGCTCTGGGCGCCACCGAGGCCGGAGCCAGCACGGTCATCTTAGAGAAATCGTCCACCTTTGGTGGCACAACGAGGGTGTCTGGCGTGGGCTTATGGATTCCCAACAACCCGTACGAAGAGGAATTCGGTTATGGCCCGGATAATGACGAAGACAGCCTCACGTACCTGAAGAACATAGATGCGTTTCACGGTTCATCCGATGAACTCAAAGAGGATTACGTAAAGAACAGTAAGACCTTCTATGTCTGGCAAGAGACTGCCTGGGGATTCACCCTTGCTTTTCAGGCTATGGTTGGCGACTACTACAATGTTCCCGGCGCAAAGGGCCTCGGCCGTTGCATGGGATTCGGCGAACCGGATCGCACCCTCATCAGTGGTGGTAAGTTCTATGAGGAATATCTGATTCCCAAACTCGAAGAACGCAACATTCCAATGCGTACCGAGGTTGAGGTCTTAAACCTCCTCCAGGACGAAATCGGCGCTGTTATCGGCGTTGAAACTTCATCCGGGAAATTCAAGGCCAATAAGGGCGTTCTGGTAGCAACGGGCGGATTCGAGTGGAACGAGCAGATGAGAAATGAGTTTCTCAGAGGTCCACTGTTCGGCGCTAATTCACCTCAAACAAACGTCGGCGATGGTATTTTGATGGGTATCCGGGCTGGCGCAGACCTTGCGAACATGGCCTCCAACTGGGGGCTTCCCTGCTTCATCACCGATGACTCGGGCGCGATGAGCACCATTATCGACTGGGCACCGTACCGCGGCAAGCCGCATGCTCTCATCGTCAACAAATACGGCAAACGTTTTGGCGATGAGTCCGCAGCTTATCCGGTATTCAACAATGCCTTCTATGAGTTCAACACGCTGGACTATGCGTTCAGGAATATTCCTGCCTGGCTGGTCTTTGATAAAAGCCATGCCGATCTCTATGGCTGGCCTGCAGGCTCCGAAGAAAAGCAGGAGTGGGTCAAGGAGTACCAAACTCTTGAGGAACTCGCGGCGGATAACGGTATCGATGTCGAGGCCTTCCTGGCAGAAGTTGAACGTTTTAATGGGTTTGCAGAGAACAATGCTGATCTCGACTGGCATCGTGGCGGGTGGGCTTTTGAGCGGATGATGGCTGGCGATGCAAAGGGCAAGGCAGGGGTCTCCGATCCAATTCTGATCGCTGCCAACGAACTCGGCGGCATCAACCCTTGCCTGGGAAAGATCGAAACGCCTCCATTCTATGCGGCTCAAATGGCACCAGGAACCACGGGAACCAGTGGCGGTCTGCGCGTCAATCCTGATGCGCAAGTACTCGACACCAAGGGCGATCCTATTCCAGGATTGTATGCTGCTGGCAACACCTCGGGAGCGATCTTCGGATCCGCCTATCCCGGCGGCGGCGGGACGGTTGGCCCAGGCTTCTACCAGGCTTTCAGGGCTGCCAACCATGCGTTTGGGCTCGGCGTGATCTAGACCCAAACCAAGAGTACGTTCAATCGAGCAAAGAAGGCACCTGGACCTGAAGCCATTTTGGTTCAGGTTCAGGTTCAGGTGCCTCTTGAATAAGCTCCTATTCGAATCGGTCCACATACTTCTGCACAGAACGTTGCATCTCAAGGGAGAAATCCGACATATATTTTCTCGTACAGAATTTCTCGATATAATGCTCGAAGGTTTGCCCGTGTTGCAGGTCTCCCCGTTTGTCGAACATTGCTTCGTGTTCCTGCTTACTGAATCTACGGTACTGGTTTTTCTGCACAAGATAGTCTTTGTTAAAGCGCGCTGGTTTCTTTCTTCTGGCATGAGACTCGCTTGGATATCCATAAACCAACAGTGCCGCTGGATAGACATAGTCATCGAGTGCGAGCAGCTCCCTGACTTCTTCTTCGTTCTCCGTAATATCGCCGATATAGCATGAGCAGATTCCCAGAGATTCCGCAGCAACAACAGAGTTCTGAGCTGCGATTACAGCATCGGCGATGGCCAGAGTCAAATCCCCAACTCCTGGCTTACGCGCTTGAACACCAGCGTATTCGTAGGCGTCAAGCCAGCGCTGGCAATCGGCAAGAAACACGATGACCAGGGGAGCCTTGGCGATAAACGGCTGATTGTCACACAAAACTGCCAGTCGATCCTTGATTTCCTGATCCGTGATGTCCAGCAAGGTATACAGCGACTGGCAGCCGGCGGTCGGAGCGGTTATCGCCGCATCGATAATCGCAGCCCTGCACTCTGCGCTGATCGCTTGCTGCATGAA
>JAIRXA010000063.1 GCA_031268525.1 Coriobacteriales bacterium
CAAAAGGAAAGGCTTGGGAAATCGACTATTCAGTATTTCTGCAAAATGCCTTGCAAATACGCAGAGATAGTATGTATTTCTCTCTGAATATCCTTATCCTATAAGCGCCTCCGTGCCACCACCCTGAATAATCATACGGGGATTCGAACCCGGTAGGGCGCAACGCTCCAGTGGAGCGTTGCGGTCCGAGCGCAAGGCGCGAGGTCTACGAGCATGAGCGAAGCGAATGATTGTCGAATCCCTGTCTCTCCGCCACCACCCTGAATAATCATACGGGGATTCGAACCCGGGAGGGCGCAACGCTCCAGTGGAGCGTTGCGGTCCGAGCGCAAGGCGCGAGGTCTGCAAGCAAAGCTTTCGCTTTGAGGCAACGCCTTTTTCAACAAGCCTTTCAAAGTCTTTGTTCGCTGCCTTGTATTTTGGAATTGAGTCAGATGTCCTTTTTATTTTTCTATTTGATTTTCCAGACTGCTCCATACAGTACAGGGTCTGAGACAAATATGTCTGGATACACACAGGAGCCCGGCAGAGTTTTGTCTTGCCGGGCTCCTGCTCGTGCTGAGGCTTTCAGCCCGTTGAACACGAAGCGCGAAATGAACAAGCTCCCGTCATGCGAGCGGGTACTCCAATTTATGCCCGCTTCCAGGGGTTAATGCCCTCCTTTTTGCACTGGAAATAGATTTGGCAGATGTAGATTATGTCAAAGATGAAGCAGGCGACATAGGTGAGAGGAAAGAACCATGACGTCGGTTCAGGAGTACCCGCAACCACGGGCATTCCGGGAATCAGTCCGCAGTACAGCACGAATGGTACCCAGGCACAGACGGTTCCCAGACATTTGGCCAAGGCGATGTAGATCGACTGGCCCTTCACGCTTTCCCGACCGATGATGAAATAGACAAACAGGATCGACATGCTGACGTTCATGCCCCAGGCTGAGTAGGCGCGACCCATCCCCAGCGGATAGTCGGGGTTTGCCAGCGGCCAGGTATCCATCTGACAGGCTACCACGGCAAGCCATGAAACGACAAAGGCCAGCGCTACCAGGGCATAGGTTTTCCTGACATCCAGATGTGGATAATCCACACGGCAATACCGCAGGAAATGAATGAGGATCACGATGTCGAGCAGACACCAGACTATGTTCACGTAGACCTGAGGTGCAGGGGATGGAGTGATAAAGGGTTTGCAGAAGCGCGACGTTCTTAAAACGCTCGACATACTCAGGCAAATCAATGACAACGCCGCTCTCATGCGACTGACGAGAACACAATAGGGATGTTCGCCCTGCATCCTCTGTGATGCCGGGGAGACGCCGATTAGTACTCCTTTTGTGGTTTAAGCGAGCATCGCTCACACTGTTCTCATCGCGCTTCTCAATCCCGATATAGCCTGAATCCCCCTATCCTGCCTCATCGTCTTTGCGAAACAGCCTATGAGCCTCTGTAATTTCAAAAGAGGATCGATAGGAAATTACCGCCTTGCCTGCTCGATACAGTCACTGGCCGCATCGAGGATAGCGTTGCTGGTGATGGTCGCCCCGCTGATCGTATCGACCTCGATACCCTGGGCTTCAACTATCTTCCCGGGAAGTTCCTCCGCAGCGACGCTGCCGACGCCCTCAGTCTCATTGTTGTCCCCAATGACTATGGAGAGTATCTCATCGTCAGAGAACTCCGTTGTAACAGAGAACTCCCCTTCCTTCCCATTGGCTATCGCCTCGTAGGTTCCGGCGTTATAAAGTGACGTATCAGCACAGCCAACACACACAGAAAGAAGCATGACGAGAAAAACCGAGACGGCCAGACACAGAGTTCTTTTCTTCATTTCGTTTTCCTCAGCCCAATACCCGCTTGACAGCATCCTCGGCCGCCAGATATCCGGAGCCGAGGGCAAACCCCTGCGCGGTACCACCAAAAAGATAGGGAACCATGTTGTTGTCGGCGTCCATACCTGCCATATAGAGTCCGGGGATCACCTGACTGTCACCATCGAGCGCCCGACAATAGGCATCTGTCTTAATACCGCCTTGCGTAGACCAGGCCGAGAAGTCGTGCTCGACAAGGTAGAAAGGACCATCTTCTTCTAAGTAGGGCACAAGGAAGTCCTCGTCCTTATAGAGGATGGTGTCCACTCCAGCGGCACACATCCCGTTGTACTCCTGCATCGTCGCCGCCAGGTTCGCCAGGCCGGAGACCTGTTCCAAAGCCTCGAAACTGTCGGCCTTCCAGCACCAGCCTTCGGTTATCGCTGTCTCGGCGTCCTCCTGGATATTGGGCAGCGCGTCTTGGGCAAAGAACATCAGGATCATCGGATGGGTGAAAGCAAAACCGTACCGCTGCAGGACGTAGTCGAAAAGGGTCGTTGTCTTTAAGGTATCGATCTCCTTCTGGCTCATGACCGTGTAGAAGGCCCCGCCCTCACGGGTCAGCGGCTCACTGCAGAACATCGCTGTCTTCTTGCTCATGACCCCTTCGTCTACGAAACGCTGACCCCGCCGGTTCAAGATGACGTCGCCGATGATCGGAGAGCGGGAAATGCTATTGGTTCCAAAAAGATACGTGTTGAACTCACGCGACTTATGGTTAAGCCCACCACCTTCGGAACAGTTGAGGGCGAAATTCTTGCCCAACTGCGCGCCGGTTGATTGGGCGAGCTTGATGCCCGCGCCGTCATTGAACAGGTTGGCATAGGAGTAAACGGTGGTGTTGCCTATATACTGGCTCACCATTTCAGCGTTATGGACAAAGCCACCCGTACAGACGATGACGCCACCCTTGGCGTTGATCTGGTAGACCCTGCCATCAGAATCCTGTGCGTAGCAACCGCTTATCACGCCATCGTTGACTATCAGCCCTGTGACCTCGGTCCGCCACATCTGATCGAGGCCATCGCAGGATTCCAGCAGTCCCTCGTATTCTGCGGCCCTGTCACCCTCTCGGTTGACGAAGAAGTGCCCTGTTGTGAAGATTACCGAACCGACGCCGAAATCGCCCGGATTCTCCTCGGTAGGGTAAGCGGTCTGCGTCATGATGGTCATACCGCGGGCCAGGTAGTTGGCGGCAAGGTCCTCGATTATCCCGAGATACCGACTGAGGAACGTGATGTTGAGCATATAGTTGCTCTTCTCGGTAAGCTGTTTGTACTGGATGGGCAGCTCCTCCTTGTTGGCGATGCCGTAGAAGCCCACGGTGGACACCGCATTGGTACCGGCGACAGAAAGTGCCCGATCCATACCGATGACCCTGGCCCCCAGATCGGTGGCTCGTACGCAGGCGCTGATGCCGGCTACACCGCAGCCGACCACCGCGACATCGCACTCCAGTACCTCGTCGATTCGGGCGGGCGTAGTGTTCTGGGTAGTGTTTTCAGGTTCGTCTGCCGTGTCATCTCCGCTGCCCTGCTCCTCGTTTGTGCAGGCGGCAAGGCCAAGACCTAGCGCGCCTGCCGCACCAAGGGCGAGCGTTCCCTTCATGAAGGCTCGGCGATCGATACCGTGCTCTTCTCCACAGCCATTGCCGCAGCCGTAACCGAGATTGCGATTTTGCCGGTCTCCCATCGGTTCCTCCTTTGTTTGCGAGTTTATTCCCTACTGGATAAGTCTAGACAGCGTCTATCCGGCGATGGTCGCAGAAGGAGAAAGTCGTGACGATTGGGGGTAAAAGTAACGATTTGCCGTAGTTTCTTGCTTAGACAGGATCTTGATATTTTTGTACAGGCGTATTGAGTATCTCGCCCAACTGCGCGGGAACAATGCTCTCCAAATAACCTGAGAGGGCTTCTGGGGGTGTCGTCATCCCGTTCGCAACCCAAACGCGAACCATGGCAGTCTGGCTCAGCGCGAACGCCTCAAGTTGATAGCGCAAACGCTCATCAATGACGATACCGTGACACTCAGAGACGGTACGACCGTATTCATACCTGGCTCTTTCTACACCGAAGGAACTCATGCGCTCATCATTTCTGCCAGGATAAAGGGCAGTGAGGAGGACACGGACCATAAGCATACCGCTTGCGGTTATGAGCTGAGCGTCATAGATATTCAGGTCACGTCCCATCCTGAAGTTGCCGATCTTAAATACATACTCCTGGTACCACCTGAGGACATCGAACTTAGAATCAAAATAGCGGTAAAAGGTCTGTTTTGAGATAAAGGCGGCATTGCAGATATCGACGATGCCAATATCATCGATTTTAATGGTTTTCGCTAATTCATTTGTCGCCTTGAGTATGGCGAGTTTCATATCCGTCTGAATCCGTTGTCTTTTTTTCGGCATACCCGAATCACCCCGGAACTCGTGGACAGTTACGCTTCCGTCGTTTTGACTGCATTTACGCTTTTTACGTAAAGCCGCTTTCTCACGGTACCATTTCTCTTCAATATACACAGCTGATTTGTAGAGTGTCAATGAGGGACGAGTGTCAATGAGGGACGGGGCAAAATTGACACACGGCGCTTGAGCAGAAAGAGATGAGTTTGAATTGACTTCAAGACCCACAGCCTGGAGTAATGCCGTCACCTATACCGAGGGGTGGGGGAATGAGAAGATCTTTGAAGGAGCCCTGGACCGTCCCTTTTGGCGAGCCCGCGTGAGCAGGTATGACCCCCACGCCCTTACGTTCCCCGGTGTGCCGTTCATCCCGACAGACGGCTTTTGCTCGTAGCGCAGATAATTTGCCCTGGTACTTGACGAATTGGCGGCAACATCGGCTATAATGATCAACGGTTACGGGGGCTGGTCTGTCATCTCTGAAAAACAGGCGATAGAAACCTTGCCCTGCGTAG
>JAIRXA010000091.1 GCA_031268525.1 Coriobacteriales bacterium
GGGTAGCCTTTCGCTTCGTGAACATCATCATCATGTGCCAAGGTTACCCTTGTTTTTATCTCCCACAAACAACGATTCATTTCGCGGGCATGACACGTGATGTATGCGGTTCATTTCGCAGGCATTTTTGGTGATGTATGTCGGGCCCTTGCGCCTTGGCGGGGCCTTGCCCTATACTATCTTTTCGCGCTTTTTACGGCGTGGATAGAATTGGTATACGGCTATCATCCAGATATGAAGAGGGAAAACAACCATGGATATCATGCGCGCGCTTGAGCAGCAGCAGATACGCACCGACCTCCCCGTGTTCGGCGTAGGCGATCGGGTGAAGGTCCACTATCGCATCATCGAGGGCAGCAAGGAGCGCATCCAGGTCTTTGAGGGCGACATCATCCGCCGTCACGGTGCGAGCAACCGTGAAACCTTTACCGTTCGCAAGCTCTCCAGTGGCATCGGCGTCGAGCGTACCTTCCCGGTGCACTCCCCCAAGATCGACCACATTGAGGTTCTGCGTCATGGCGCCATCCGCCGCGCAAAGCTCTACTATCTGCGCAACAAGGTGGGCAAGGCGGCTCGTCTTCGCGAAAAGGGCTTCTAAATCAGCAGGATGCGCTCCAAAACTGAGAGCGCGCGCCTCAAAGCCCTCTATGCCGAGCAGTTTGCCGCGGGTGAGGGTACGTTTGTTATCGGCGTCGACGAGGTTGGGCGCGGTTCAGTCGCTGGACCCCTGACCGTCGCGGCTGTCTACCTGCCACTCACACCGCAGATCGAAGGCCTCAACGACTCCAAGAAACTTACGCCCAAACGCCGCGAACAGCTTGATGAGCGCATTCGCGCCTGCGCACTGGCTCTGGGTCTGGCCCATACCCCACCCGCAGAGATCGACCACGACGGCATGGCTGCCTCACTGAGACACGCGATGCGAACGGCCATAAACGCCTGCGAGGCCGACTTCGCTTCGCGATGCAAGGACACAAGCGGGCGCGAGTCCATCGCCGACCTTGTACTTATTGATGGCGTACCGCTCGGCCTGCATCCCCGGGAGCGCTGCGTGATCAAGGGCGATGCTCAGGTCGCCTGCATTGCGGCTGCCTCCATCGTTGCGAAGGTTGCTCGTGACGCTTTGATGCGTGAGGCCGATGCGCACTACCCCGGGTATGGCCTTGCCGACAACAAGGGTTATGCCTCGCCCACCCACATCGCCGCGATCCGCGCAATGGGCACCACCGCGTTTCACCGCGTCAGTTTCTGCCGTGGTTTTTTTCAGGAGCAACTACCGCTTACACCCTGATGCCTGCCGTTTATGACTTGATGCCTGCCGTTTGCTCCCTGATGCCTGCCGTTTATGCCCTGATGCCTACCGCTGACGGAAAGCAGGACCGAGAATTTTTTCTACCCCAGCGCCGCGTCGGGCTCCACTCCCCCCGATCCACTGCCAGTTTTCATGCGTAAGCCCTCCATAAAATCACGCCCTGACCTGCAGGTCTGCTTTCCTGTCTGGAGCCTTTAGAAGCAGTTTGGCATCCATTCGAAGTGGTGTCAGAAACGATTTGGGAAGCGTTTTGACCCTGTCCAGAGACGTGATCGGACCTTTCATCCTACTCTGCTTTCCACATGAGAAGAGGAGGGCAGATGACTGCACAACGCAAACACCTGGGCAAGCTGGGGGAAGAGATCGCCTGCTGGTATCTGGAACAGGAAGGACTCCGCATAATCGAGCGCAACTGGCGCTGCGCGGCTGGCGAGGCGGACATCATCGCACACGAGGAAGACGAGATAGTCTTCGTTGAGGTCAAAACCCGTTCGGATATCGAGAAGGGGCTGCCTGAGGATGCCATCACCGCCGCAAAGCGACAGCGGTATGAGCGTATCGCAATGTACTATCTCATGGAGAAAAACCCCTCATCCGCACGGATACGCTTTGATGTCATCGCTATTCTACGCAAAGAGAATCACAACCTCTTGCGCCACCATCGCGATGCATTCAGCTGCGGAGACTGAAGATGGGCTCCCGGGTACGGCTTGGATTCGTTACAACCGCAACCATTCATGGGGTGGAGGCCTTGCCGGTCACCGTGGAGGTTTCGGTTGGCAGCGGCGGGCTGCCGGGCATTCACATCGTCGGTATGCCCGACACGGCAATCAAGGAGGCGACCCGACGGGTTCGTCAGGCGCTTCAATCCGCACACTTTGAGATCAAGAACCACTACGTCGTCTTCAATCTTGCTCCGAACAGCCTGAAGAAAGCCGGATCGGGCTTCGACCTGCCGATAGCGCTCGCCTATCTCATCGCGACCGGACAGATGGACCCTGAGCTGCTGGTCAACACCTTGTGCGTGGGTGAGCTCTCGCTTGATGGCGGTGTGCGCGCAGTCGCAGGGCAGCTTGCCTACGAGAAGCTTGCTCGCGATCAAAAGCTCAGACTACTCACAGGGCCCGCCGAGGCGGGAGTCTTCGCTCAGGACGGACTTGAACATCGCTGTCTGACGAACCTCGCCGATCTCAGAGAGTGCCTGTTCTCGCCACCATACGAAGCAAGTAGAGGCGACACCACTCCCCCACAGGACTATGCGGATATCGCAGGCAATGATCTGGCAAAGCGCGCTTTGCAGATCGCTGCCGCTGGGAGCCACGGCCTGTTGATGATGGGGCCGCCCGGCTCAGGCAAGTCGATGATGGCTTCCCGTCTACCCTCGATCCTCACACCGCTCCCTCTTGATAAACGTCTGGAGACCGCGATGGTTCACTCGGTCGCAGGACTGCCAACCAGCAGAATACTGGCAGGCGAGCGCCCCTTCCGTGCGCCACATCACGGTGCATCGCGGGCAGGACTCATTGGAGGGGGTACGCCGACGGGACCCGGTGAGGTCTCTTTGGCCCACAATGGCGTACTCTTCCTCGACGAGCTGCCTGAGTTCGGTTCTGCGGTTCTCCAGCTGTTGCGTCAGCCCATCGAGCAGGGATTTGTCGCCCTGCCGCGCGCAGGAGGCACCGTCGTCTTTCCAGCTCGTTTCATGTTCGTTGCGGCAGCCAACCCCTGTCCCTGCGGCTACTACGGCGACCCTAAGCGCAGTTGCCGCTGCACTCCCGGTCAGATCAGTCAGTATCAGGGCAAGATCGGTGGCCCCCTGATGGATCGTATCAATCTGATCGTCGATGTCTGGCGCAGCGACCCCGCTCAGGTGCTCGACACAGGTACCGGAACCAGTTCAGCGCATTTACGCGAGGGTGTGCTTGCGGCTCAGGCTTTCTCCCTCTGGCGTCACGCAAAAAGCCAGCCATCGGAGCAGATGCAAAAGGAGGGCTCCGTGCGAGACAGCATGATGCCCGCAACCTCGCAGGGAGCAGCTCTGCTTGCCGACTGTCAGCTCGGCACCAAAGAACGTGCCTGGTTGGAGCTGATCAGCGAGCGTTATCAGCTCAGCGGGCGCGGCATCATGAGTGCGGTCGCGGTTGCGCGCACGATCGCGGATATGGAGGAAAGCGAGAAGGTTCGGCAGGAACATCTCCTTGAAGCCGTAAGCTTTCGAGTACGAGAGTCCCTCTGATGGAGCATCAGGAACAGCAGATTTGGACGGCAGACGAGCCAACAGGGGCAGCGGCTTGGCAGGCAGAGACGACAGATGGATGGACAAGAGTGGTGGACGACCGTAAACAGAGAGGGATTGATTGCGCACCTACGACACGCAGCATCTGGGCGCCGCCCACCATGCGCACGGAACTTGTGGCGTCTGATTCCCGCTTTCCTGAAGGTCTTCACCATGTTGAGGCGCCACCCGGCTGTATCCGTCTGCTCGGCGATCCTGCACTCCTTACGCGCCCTGCCCTCGCTATCGTCGGCGCACGCAAAGCAAGCCCCTATGGACTGGAGGCTGCTGGTCACTTTGCTCGCTGCGCTGTGCTGCGCGGCATAACAATCGTCTCAGGTGGTGCTATCGGCTGCGATCAGGCTGCGCACCGCGGGGCTCTCGACGCGGGAGGGCGGACCATCGTCGTCCTCGGTTGCGGCGCCGACATCATCTACCCCATGCGAGCCCGAGGTCTCTTTGAGCGGGTGCTTGCGGAGGGCGGCACGATCATATCCGAGGCACCTTGGGGGTCTTCGCCCTCAAAATGGGGCTTTCGCAGACGCAACCGCCTGATAGCAGGACTTGCGCAGGCAACCCTGATCGTCGAAGCTGGCCTCCCGAGCGGCACCTTCATCACCGCTGATGCTACTCTTGCTCAGGGCAAGGACGTGCTCGCTATCCCCGGATCAATCTTTGCGCTTGAATCCCGGGGCGCAAATCGACTGATCGCACAGGGAGCCGTGCCCATCGTTGACGATGCCGGTTTTGAGGATGCACTTACCATGATATTTGGACAAAGCGAACAACCGAAAGAGCCGAGCGACCAAGAGAGCGAAGGCGGCGCGAGGGACAGCAGGGAGGG
>JAIRXA010000107.1 GCA_031268525.1 Coriobacteriales bacterium
CTATCAGCTCTTTTGCCACCAAGAAAACCTGATCGGTCGTTGCCTGGCTCCCCTTGCCCACGAGCTTTTGCCAAGCGCCTGTCCAGTCGTCCTCATAGACTGCTGGATCGAATGAGCTACCCTGAGCCACCCCAGCCTCGTCTTCATACACCATAGGCGTCATCTCGGAAGCTATTGAATCTACATCGAGGTTTTTTGTTATCTCCGCATAGTCGCAGAGAAAGCCATATACGATTATGTATGCTTCAAGCATTTTCATAATTACTCCAATCCAGGCCAAAAGCTACGGGGAATGTTGTTTACTCCGCCGTCTTGTATCAGTCCATTTCTTACTTCGACCCACACTTGTCTGCCATCGTCGAGAAGCTTTGCGAATAATTCTGATCCGCCGCTGAGCTTTCTTCCAACCAGGTTGTTTCTGTCAATTACGATTTGCTCTATCAGTCTTCGGTTTGAGGGGGTATCAAGTACATGGCCTCTTCTGCTTGAGAAGATATGCCTTAACTGCGATGTGTCGTTTGGCCATTTTGGTTTTAGCTGCGACGAGCCAGCGCTGCTACTACCACCTACACCACCACCGCCCATTATCTTACCTCATCTCCAAGTAGGGCAGCCGAGGTCCTCTTGGTACGTGAATAAGGAACTTCGATTATCCTGGCAAGCTCGTGCATGCGGGCGAACGGCTCGTTATGGCATATCACCAATTCCGGCTCAATGCGTGCGCACATCTCTGCGAATCCTTTTAGGAAAAGCCATTCGACGTCAGCGCATCCGAGCGTCGAGACAGCCACGACCGAGCCGCTCTCTATTGCGTCAAAACAGAACTCGTAACTGCTCTTGTCGGCCCAAGTCAGGGTGGGAATAACCGTAAGCCCTGCTTCCTGCCAGTACGCTCCAAGCCACCTCGACCTGAAGGTGTTGAATATCTGAAGAACCCTTGGCATATTCACGTAGACACTGAAGTTTGGAGAAAGCACCTGTCTGTATTGTGCAATTTCGCCAGTGTATGCCTCCGGGTTCTTCCACACCTCATCAAAGCGCTCGTCATCCTCAAAAAAATGCACGCTTGCATCCAGATCTCTATGTTCGTCTTTCACGATGCTACTGAAGCGGATTAGTTTCAAACCTGCAAGAGCTACCTCCTGCTTGCGTATCAACGGAAAGTCATAGCGACCATACGTGGTAAAGGTGTCTTTAAAATAGAATTCCATGCAGTTGGTACTCCTTGACGCCGATACACATGGGCTGCTTCCCATGCTCAAATTATAGCATGGCATCAGGCCTCTTTAAGGTTTTACCGATTAAACTGCGAGCTTTCTGCAAAAACCCCATAAGGGCAATCGTAATGGCGGGATGTACGGGACTTGCCGATCGTTTCGATCGGGCTTGCCCGACCGAAACGCTCTAGCTTCTTCGCTCACTTCGTTCGCTCGAACTCGCGGCTAAAACGTGCCGCCGGCACGTTTCTTAACGCTGCTCCCCCTCTCGGGTTCAAGTCCCGTACACGAATCATTACAGCCCAGCCAGATAAAAAATCTGGCTGGGCTGTAATGGCGGGATGTACGGGACTTGAACCCGCGACCTCTGGCTTGACAGGCCAGCGCTCTAACCAACTGAGCTAACACCCCGCATTGAGGCGCCACAAAAGCAGCGGACGTTATTCTACTTGAATGCCCGGCGTACGTCTACCGCCGCTTACGTCGTTTGCCGACAAACCGCCACAAACCGCCGACAATAGAACTTGAGCGCCAGCGAAAGTGCCATACCTTGGACATCATGCCGTCAAATCCGCGAAATAGATCACATCGGTTGATGCCGATGAATCTCTGATTTTGAGGTGTTTTCTGAACGCCTGTACCCAAATTATACCCATTTGCCTATAGCGCGGGTTCTTTATACTAAAATATACTATCTTTGACCTGCAAGTTTCTGGTGGGCGATGACGGATTTGAACCGCCGACCTTATGCGTGTAAAGCATCTGCGCTACCGCTGCGCCAATCGCCCTTTTGAAGGTATGAATGATACCACAACCTGCACTTATGTGTTGGAAGGCTCTATCTGTATCGGTAAAATCGACTGCACAGTTTCCTTGATTTTTGGAATATCAACCGTTGCGGCATTCCAGACTGTTTTTAGATCAACGTTAAAGTAACCGTGTGCAAGCAGATTCTTCATCCCACGTGCGGCGTGAAACTCCCTTGCGATTTCTGGATGTTCGACTTCAAACCCTGAATTGCTATCCAAGACGTTCTTCCCTGCTTCGCCCAGTATCTCAATTTGGCGAATTATCGCATCTTGGGTTTTGTGGTCAGTAAAGAAGCTCTTCTCATTGGTCTCGGCAATATACTCGGTAATTCTGTTTACTGCATCTAAAACGTGTTGCAGATATTCGTCCGTGGTTCTCATACTGATATCGCTTCGCTAAAAATTGCCTGACGATTAGCTTCTGGTATTTGACGTGAGGTTATGAGATCGAACTTGATGGGCAGTATCTGCTCAAGTTCATAATAGATTCCGCTCAAATCAAAGAGGCTGGTTGTATCGCTGGGATCAACTATGAAATCAATATCACTCTGGCTAGTAGCCTCGTTTCTGGCCAGAATGTGCCAGAATGCGTAGAGACTCGTCAACGCTCTCCAGCACCTACAAATCCGCCATCCAGCATCTTGCCCCAAAGCACAGCCAAAACTCACTTTCAAGCCGATAGTAGGGTGAGAAGAGCATCGCCAACCGCTATGGCGTTTCCCTCGCCCACCTTGCGGGTTCCGCTCAGGGGAATGCCATCGATGAGCGCCGGAAAGGTCGAGTCGTGATCCTCGAGCCAGAGCTGCCCCTGAGCGTAGCAAAGAGTCAACTGGTGGCGTCCAACCTCAGTCTGCGGGATGATGACGTTGTTATCTGCCGCACAACCAATGCGCAGACGTGCGCCCTCTTCCCGTACAAGATAGGCATCGTAGAGAAACTGTCCGGGAAATTCTACGCGAAGTCGGACAGGTGGCAGGATGACCGGAGGAAGATCGATGGGCTCCTCGATCTCTTCCAAGAATTCTCCTTCGTCCAGAAAGACAGAATAGGGCTCACTGCCCGGAAACGGCGTCAGGCACTCAAAGCAGGTGTCCATATCATCAAAGGCGGTTGCACCGCAATGCATGCAGGTTTTCATGTCGACAATCCCTTTCGGTTTCATGATTCTCTCACCCCACCATACTTACTTTCCAACGCTCACAAGATGGATAAGCTCACCTGTCTCATACCAGTCGGCATTGCAGTCGGCACGGCGCTCAAGGGTTCCAACTGCCTCTCGGCACGAGAGAAGACGGTTGGGAGGTAGAGACCGCGTCGCAAGCAGCACCCTGCCGTAGGGGCTGACGAATGCGACATCAATTGCCTCGCCCATGCCGAAAGTATGGATACGGGAACAGGGCATGAGCAACAAAGTCTCACCGTTGCGACACAGGCGTCGACGGAGCAGCCCACACAGTCGCTCCACGAACGAGGATGCGATACGAAAACGCCCTGCATGAGCCACCTAGATCACCTCCACAACCACGGAGCTCCCACCGGGAACTCCAACACACTGCACGAACAGAAATGCTGGGGAGTCGGTGGCTTCTGAGCGACCGAAACTGAGAATCGTCGGATGCTCAACACCGCCGACGCCATCCGCCTCAAGTGATCGCCAGCCGTCAGCACGTAGGATGCCGCTCACCCGTTGCGCCGTCTCCTGTGGCTCCAGAGCACAGAAGTAGCCGACCGTGGAGCCGCTCTCAGAAACGCCCGTCAACTCAAAGCGCGCGTCAGCGAAGGTGATCCCAAACGGATCGCTTCTGACCTGCTCGTCATCAAGCACTTCTTCCGACAGCCAATCCGTTAAGGATGAGTGCTCCCGTTCTGCACAGGCCTGTGCCGACAACAGCGCCAGAAGAGCCACGCATCCCACGAGGAAAGCCTTCGCGACGCGCAGGCGCACCTTCTGTCTGCCCGACGATCTTCTGGCTGAGCCCTCTTTGCCTATCCCTTTCCCGCTCATAGGAATACTCCGGGGCGATAGGGGTCGATACAATAGACACGCGTGTGCGTGATACCGCTGAAGTTCACACCGAAGAAACTATCACCAAAACCCCAGGGTCGGTAACACATCACACACACGAATTCCTCCTGGTGGGGCAAAAACGAGAAGATGGGATTGCCGATGTTCCCGCCCGCATCTCCGCCGATGTTCCCACCGGCGTTCCCGCCCACATCTCCACCTGCATCTCCGCCCGTGTCGCTCCCTTCCGCACCGCTACCACCGGTTGCACCCCCACCCACAATAGCGTGATCCCGCACCTCAACCTCAAAGCTCAGCCAGGGACGCTCTCGAAATGACTCATTGAGTCTTTCCTCAACCTGCTGAGCACGCCAGGCAAGTCCGTAGCCGCCGTAAGCTGGAGAGCTTGCCTCAGTGCGCACCGCCTCAGCGGCAAGCCGATCAAAACGAGCGCAATCTCCCAGAAAAACAAGCAGGTTTATGGTGATGCCAGCCACCGCCAGCAGAACGGGGATGGTCACCGCCATCTCGACCATCATCTGTCCGCGGGTGTCGCTGCACAAAGATGTGCACGATCGCTTCATCACACATGCTGCGAGACACCGCTTCAAGCTCCGACGCAAAGCACGCACCATATCAACCGCCTCCTGCCCAGCTTCGCACCCGCCCAAGCGCGTCACCAATAATGCCCGAACCTCGCTGCACGAGCGCAGGCGGCAACTGCACGGTCACGGGGATACGCGGCGCCCCAGGCCAATCTCCCAGAGCAATGGTGAACAGCGTAATCTCACTTTCCAAAAAGCCGGTACTTCGCTGTTCGATCTCCACGAGCACACCATCAAAGATGTCGGTCACGGCATCGCCTACCCCAAAACCCGGCAGGGAGCCATAGGTTTCCTTCGCTGAACCGATCAACGAGAGCGCTTGAGAATCGCCTGCCCGGATAACGTAGATGCTGTTGACGATGATCGGCTTGGGCGCTCCAAGCTCAACTCCCTCCAAACCGACACCCCTGATCGCCGAACGCAGGGCATCTTCCGCCCAGGAAGCCAGAGGTGTGGCTTTTACCAAGGGGATCGAGCGCAGAAATGATCCAACCGCAGTACAGAAACCCTCCATTCCGTCATTGTAGGCGAGCAGCGTATCTCCCCAGAGTCCCAAGACACCACCGAAGATATCCAGCCCCGATCCCCATCCGCTGTCGCCCTCGTTTGCCCGGGCGCGCTCAAGGAAAGAGGAGAGCACGGTTCGACCTTCGGATGGCTCATCGAGAGCCAGCGCTGCCGCCGAGAGCGCCATGCGCGGCGGCAAGACCTTGCCGCCCGCTACAAAGGAGCTGCTGAAAGCGGTGGGGATTTGACGAGAGGAAAGGTCGAAGGCAAACGCGATACAGCCCTTGCGCCCGGGAGGTTTGGGATGAATCCGAGGCGTGTCGAGAACCGCAAGCGCCTCTCCAAAACCATCAAAGGCAGTTTGAGCTGAGGACTGAGCCGCCGAGCTTGCCTCGGCGTACGCGCGCGAGGCATTCTGGTAACGCGCCGCGGCCTCAGCCACGATTCGATAGTGATACTCAAAGCCGTTGTCGATCTGTGAGGATGCGCTCGCTACGCGTCCGATAGAGCTGGCGCGAAAACCGCAGGTATCGCAGGAGGACCAGGCGCCAGCTTCCAATTGAGCGACGGAGCCATTCCCGGCGCCACCCGCCGCTTGATACGCGGGGCAGGCTAGGGTTCCATGGAGGACGCCATCGGC
>JAIRXA010000137.1 GCA_031268525.1 Coriobacteriales bacterium
AAGCAGTTTTTGCCCGAAGAGGGCACCAACCCATCCGTCTACTTTCTGGTGTGAGGGGAGATACCCATGACTTCCGATACAACGAAAACTTCTCACTCAAAAGGGCAGCTTATCGCCATCGTCGTGGCAGCTGTTGTGGCGCTTGGTGGCATTGCACTTTGGATGTTTCAGCTCGCGGGCGGCATGGTCAACACCAATATGCGCAACCTCGACGCCTGGGGGCTGTATATCATCATGTTCATGCTCTTTGTGGGTCTCTCGGCCGGCGGGCTCATTATCTCCTCGGTGCCGAAGGTTTTTGGCATCTCAGGCTTCGGAGGCATCTCAAAGATCGCCATCTGGACCTCTATCTGCTGCACCATACTCGCCATAGGTTTTGTGGTGGTGGATCTCGGAGGGCCCACACGCGTCTGGCATCTGTTCGCCTATGCGAATATGACTTCCCCTCTCATGTGGGATATCATCGTGCTCTCACTGTATCTCATCATCTCTGTTGTCTACCTTTGGGCGACGCTGCGCATCGAGGCGGGTAAGGGCTCGGCGGTGGTCTTGCGCGTACTTGCGGCCATTGCGCTGATCGCTGCCGTGGCCGTTCATACGGTCACCGCCTGGATCTTTGGGCTTCAGAGCGCTCATGAGTTCTGGTATACGGCCCTTCTTGGCCCCTGGTTTGTCTCCTCGGCCCTGCTTTCTGGCTTGGCCCTGGTATTGATTGTCGCCCTGGCGCTCAAAAAGACCGGCACCATCGAACTCGATACAGCATCCATCACCAAGATGGCTAAACTGCTGGGCGTATTTACCGCCATCGATCTCTACTTTTTTGCCTGTGATCTGCTCACGGCGGGATTTCCCGGTGCCGGAGGCTCCCAAATCGTTGCGATGCTTACAAGCGGTCCGCTCGCCCTGTTCTTTTGGGTGGAGCTTATCTTCGGCCTCGTCACGATGTGTATTGCCTTTGTGCCGTCCCTGCGAAGAAGTGGGCTCATTGTCACCGCCGCAGTGCTTTCGGTGCTCGCCATTTTCTGCAAACGTATCGAATTGCTGATCGGTGGCTTCCAGCAGGCTAATATCTCCTATCCGGCCGTCTCCAGCGGTCCCGAACTCTCGGGCGCTGGCCAGGTGCTGGCAAACATGGGTGGTTCACTCATCTACACTCCTTCGCCCCTGGAGATAGGTGTCGTTGTGGGCGTGCTGGCTTTGGGGGTATTCCTCCTTCTTCTTGGCTTCAGGGCGCTTCCGCTCAAGCCTGTCGAATGAGGGGCGTAACGCGTTACCGGTTCGTGCCGCTCTCTGTTTTTTGAGGAGCTGTGTGCCAAAAAAGCTGCTCATAAGCTTTCTTCTCTTCGTCGTCGTGGGGGCGCTGGTCTTTGCCACAGGCAGGCTGGCGTCCCCAGCGGTGGCCTTGCCGGAGATGATCGTGGAAACCACACCCTGCCCTGTGGCTACCTGCGTGCAACCGGATGGCGCGTGTCACGCTGCCGCACCAGCACCCATCCCCGACGGCACGTTTGCGATGTCCTGTCCACGGGTCGAGGGTTGCGCCGATACCTCGTGCCATGCCTGGGAGCGCATTGAGACCTCCTTGCGGTCTCAGCCTTCTGATATTTCGCTTAACCTGTGGATCATCGTGCCCGTGCTCTTGTGCGTGGGGCTCGTGGCGCTGGTACGAAAGTCTTAAGTACCATGAGACTTCGCACTCGCCTCATCATCGACGCAGCTGCCCTTCTTGTCTATCTGGTGGCCGCCAATCCACTTATTACGGGGCTGGCCGTACATGAGTGGGCAGGACTTGCCCTTGTGATCGTATTTATGATCCATACAACCGTAAATCTTGACACCATAGCTCAAGCCGTACGTCACCAGATTTCTCAAGAGCCTGTCGTCAATCTTATTGTCGATGCGGCTTTACTCATCGTCTTCATGGTGGTCACCGTTTCAGGTGTCATGGTTTCGCGTCATATCCTGCCCGCGCTCGGTTTTGTGGCGCAGGGGTATTTCTTCTGGAATCCTCTGCATGCGATAGCCGCCAAGATACTGCTCGCCCTGCTCATCGCACACGTCGCGCTCCACTCCAGGTGGGTTAGCTCCCTGTTTGCAACAAAGAAAGGTACACAGGATGTCCAAGACACAAGAACAACAGTGGATCAATAGGGCCGCGCTCTACGAGATACTTGCGCTTTCCTTTCTGCTTACCAGGCGAGAACTGGCGCAGGCTCTGGTCAATGGGGAGTATGCTGAAGCATGTGCCGAAATAGCAAGCGCCAACGGTCTTGACGCACAGATGATTGCGCAAGTTGTCGATGAACTTGCCATCTACCAGGGCCGTGAGGCGGATGAAGTATTTCACGAGTTGCGTCAGGAATATACCCATCTCTTCATTGGAGCACCCAGACCCGTCATTTCTCCTTTTGCAGGAATCTGGTATGCCGAAGAAATCGGCGTTGAGCCTCTCTTGTTTGTCAACAAAAAATCCATGGCAATCGAGCGCTTCATGCGTTGCTGCGGAGTCGGGCAGCCCGCAAAGACCAACGATCCGCTTGACCATATTGGCTCTATGCTGGAGTTTCTCCAATATCTCAGCCTGCTGCGTGCCGAGGTACTTGTGCCACCCGAAGACATTGAGATACCTGCGAACGCCTACGAGGACTTCTACGGCGAGCATTTCATCGACTTCGCTCACACGTTTGCAGCGGCAACCATCCGGGGAAGTCGGATGCCCTTCTTTGCCGCAATGGCCAGGGTATTAGGAGGTTGCAAGCCTCTGGGACACGAGTAGAGTTCTGGAACACAAAAGGCCGAACACAAAAGCGAACACAAAAGGGACGGGGTATTTTGTGTTAGAAAAGTGAGGTGTGCGATTCGGAGCCGTACTTTTATAATGCTAACACAAAATACCCCGTCCCTTTTGTGTTCGCTTTTGTCACCCTTTGCCCCGTCCCCTTCAGTCGATTCCCTCGTAGTTGCTCAGCCGATCTGGCCGATAGACCGCGATCTCATTACGGGTGCGTTTGATCACACCGTCGGTTTCGAGTGTGTTGATCAGGCGGCTGGCGGTTGTCACATGGATAGCGAGCAGATCGGCGAGCTGCTGAATGGTGATGTTTGAGGATATCGTGCAGGCACCGTTGGCATCGCACGGGTGGATGGTACAGAGTTTGCGCAGCCAGATGATGATGCGCTGCATCGATGAAGGGACCGCCGTGTTGGATATCCGATGTCCCATCTGCCCGAAAGCCATATGGCAGACGAAGATAAACTCGTAGAATATCTCGGGATCCTCCTGCATGATCTCGAACAACTGCTCCTGGCTGAAACCGAACACCACCGTATCCCTGGTGGCTACGAAATGCATCTTGTACTCTCCCACAGAGGCGATACCACCGTATTCGATGGAGAAGGCATTGCCCTCGTTGCGAAAGAAAAGTGTCGCCGGCTCGCCGTTGATCTTGGTAAAGGAGCAGCGTAGCTGACCTTTATCCACGTAATAATAGTAGAGATCGTCCTTCGTGCGAGCAGAGACGGTGATGGTCTCGTCCTTGAACAGCTTCCGCTTACGCGCCTGATCGATGTACTGACCGATCTTCAGTTTCCGAAAAGGCATCGTTGGAATGAGAACGGCTGTGTAATCTTCCATTGACGGCATATTCGCTTACTCTCCTTCCAGATTTTTCCATTCTAACATGGATGCCACCTCTTCCAAAACCTCGCCGTTGCTTGGTTCTCTCCCTCTCCAGCGCGATGTTCACCATTCTTTCCTGCACACCAGCGTCATCTCCCACGCACAAAACAGGTCTGCGCGTCGCATCTAACAAAGTCTCCCCCACCAACGTAGGCTGGATACAACATTTGCAGAGAAACGAAGAGTGGACCGATACCGGCAGGAAAGGAAGGTAAGGACATGACACGAATGGGAATGCTCGTCGATATTGCCCGGTGTGCGGGTTGCCAGGCTTGCGTAGTAGCCTGTCAGATGCAGAACAACCAAAGCCCCGGGGTCACCTGGGGCTCTGTGGATCGCTGCGAGTGGGGCGAATACCCCCAGGCCGCTGCGGCCTATCTGCCGCATTTCTGTATGCAATGCGACCAACCCGCCTGTGTGGCGGCCTGTCCGACCGGCGCCAGTTATCAGGCGGAAGATGGCGTTACCCTGGTTGATTACGAGGCCTGCATCGGATGCGGACAGTGCGTCGATGCCTGCCCCTATGGCGCACGTCACCTTAATCTCAATGGCGAGGAAGGTTACTTCGACACTGAGATGGCTCCGTATCAACTCGAAGGTGTCCAACGCACGAACGTTGCCGAGAAATGCATTTTCTGTCATGGGTTGGTAGCAGAAGGCGGACAGCCCGCCTGCGTGCTCAACTGTACGGGCAAAGCCAGAACCTTTGGTGATATCGAAGACCCGGAAAGCCCGATCGCCCTCAAACTTGCCGAAGGTACTGCCACAAAAGTTGGCGAGAGTGGCTTTTACTACATCCAACCCGCCGGTATGCCAACGGG
>JAIRXA010000138.1 GCA_031268525.1 Coriobacteriales bacterium
CCTCTAACGCGACGTGTCGCTTGGGAAGAACAGCGCCACGGTGCCGGGGCCGGCATGAGCACCGATCACCGGATCGAGATCGTTGACGACGAAATCGGTCACCCCGTGGTTCTCGCGAATGAGCTCGACCAGATACGCGGCATCTTCCGGACAGTCGCCATGCGAGATGTAGACGGGTTGCTCATGCATCGGCTTGGCGGCAGTGGCGGCAAAACGCTCATAGAGCGCGTGAATTGATTTCTTGCGGCTACGCACCTTGTCCACCGGCACGAGGCGTCCGATCGCGTCCACCTGCAGGATCGGCTTGATGTTGAGCAGGGTACCGGCGAGGGCGACGCCTTTTGAGAGACGGCCGCCGCGTTGCAGATAGCGGAGGTCATCGACGGTGAACCAGTGAGCAAAATAAAGCCGACGGTCGGCCACCCAGTCCGCAAGTTCATCCAAACTCGCGCCTTCACGCTTGCGCTTGGCTGCCGCGATCACCAACAGGCCTTCTCCAAGTGCCGCAGCCAGAGAATCAACACAGCGCAGCTTCCGCTCGGGATACCTCTCGCGCTGTATCGCGTCCATGAGGGAACTGACGGCTTCATACGTACCCGAAAGCGCTGAATCAAAGCCGATATACAGGACGTCCCGACCGGAATCGAAGGCAGCGATAAGACCGGCCTCTGCGTCACGCAGGTTTGCCTGCGAGGTCTTAACGACCTTCCCCTTGCGCATCATGTCGTAGAATTGTCTGTTGTTGGTGGCGACACCTTCGGCATAGCCATTATAGGAGACACCATCTACGTTGAATTCCAAGGGCAGTATCCTCAGCCCATACTCTTTGATCATCTCATCTGGCAGATTCGCAGAAGAATCGGTGATAATATCAAAACTCATATCAAAACCTCCTTTGGTCGGTCATGTGCCCCATCAGAAGTCTCAGCGCCTCCTCGTCCATATCAACTTCCACCAGTTTATGCCGGGAAGTCTCACCGCGCAACAGTCGAACACGACTTCTCGGTAGCGAGCATTGCCGCGCGATCAAGGACAACAGAGCGGCATTCGCCTTACCGCCTTCGGCAGCGGTGCGCACTTTGACCACAAGCTCCGGCGGCGTCGAGTCGTTCCAACCGATAATCGCATCGACTCCAGCCTTTGGCGTGACCTTGACGGCGAGGGTGCTCAGTCGATCTCCTCGATATCGAGCTCTTCGTCATCGTCAGAATCGAAACCGGCATAGGAAGGCTTGGCTTTGGCGACACCTGTGGCGGCCACGGACTCATGGTCGGGCTCACTCGCATAAGTCGGCGCCAGTTCGGACCTTGGAGGCGCTGCGAAGTCAAGGGCGGGCGTAGCGGCAGACGCGGATTCAGACCTGCTCTCGGGCTTGGCGGCCGACGTCGCCGGAGCAGAAGCAGGAGCCACGGTCGCGGAATTGGCGGCAATGAGGTCTTTCTGCTTCTGGTAGTCGGCCGTGGGAGAGGACGGAATAACCTCTTCGAAAGCCGGGAAACGCTTCTGGGCGTCAACACTGTAATGGCTGAGCAGGGAGAGATAATCGGTACGAAAGCGCTCGGTGGATTCGCGTAGACGGTCCAACTCGCCCATCGTCTTCTGCTTCTCGGCATGAGCCTCGCGCACGATGTCGCGCGCCTTTGCCTCTGCCTCGCGATAGACGGACTCGGCCTTGCGACGCGCCTCGTCCTGCATGGCATCGGCGCTGCGCTGTGCGGCGATGAAGGCCTTGGAGATGACGTCCTCAGAAACACTCGGTTCCGCAGGGGCGACTGCCTTGACCGGCTCGAGCTGGGTTGCTGGCGCCGCGGCGGATTGAGCCGCACTCGCCGCAGACCGCGCGCGCGCGACTTGCGCTTCAGCGGTCGCAGCACGCTCCTCCGCCGCCCTGATGCGCGTGGCCGCCTCGGCGATCGCACGATTCAGGGTATCGACATCGATGGCGACCCGTTCAAGAAACTCATCGACCTCGGCGGGATCGTAGCCTTTCTTGGCAGTTCCGAAACTCACTTGCTGAATTTCCAATGCGGTGATACTCATGGTCGTTCCTCTCAAAAACGAATTCGTGCGGCTATTATCTCACAGAAGAAAGCGGGCGACGAGCTGAAGCAGCAATATGGCAATCAGGGGCGAGAAGTCGATCCCGCCCATAGGAGGTATGAAACGACGGAAGAGCTTGACGTAGGGGCTGACGATACTGTCGATTATCCGATAGATGTCGGCGATCAGGCCCTTGTCCCGGGTGTTTGCAAACCAGGAGAGGAGCGCCCAGGCGATGATCAGCATCACGTAGAAGTTCACAATCGTCATCAACACGCTGCTGATCTGATAGGGCAGGATACCCGCAGCGAACGCGGTGGCAGGGGCGGGCATCGGCAAGGTGACTGACAAGGCCGCAGACGCGGGGGCAAGTTCTGCCGCGGGCGCCACCGCAGACGCGGGGACGAGTTCTGCCGTGGGCGCCACCGCAGACGCTGTGGCGGAAAACAGGGACTGGAAGAACGAAAGGGGTATCATGCAAGCTCCTCAGCACGGCGCAGTGCGGCGTTAAAAGCCGAGCGCACGATGTCGTTGAAATCATGAGAGGCGAAGTCATCGAGTGCGGCAGCGGTTGTGCCGTGCGGACTCGTAACCGCTTCGCGCAGTTCTGTGGGCGCGATGCCCGTAAGATCGAGATACCGCGCGGTTCCCACGAGCGTCTGCCGCGCGAGTTGGGTGGCGACCTCAGGAGGCAGGCCTGCTTCCAATCCGGCGCTCGCGAGCGCCTCGACAAACAGCGCAAAGTAGGCGGGGCCCGAGCCCGAAAGCGCGGTGACGGCGTTGAGCTGCGCCTCATTGATGAGTACCGCCTCGCCCATCAGCGAAAAGAGGTCACGCACAAGCTCGCCTTCGGAATGCGCCGTACCTTCGGCGGTGCTCACGGCGCTCATTCCAGCACCAACAGTCAGCGGCGTATTGGGCATGACCCGAATGACCGCTGCGTTGGGGAAGAAGGCACGTATCGTCGGGGTCGTCACCCCCGCAGCGATACTGATAACGCGCATCGGCGTGAAGGTCGTGCTCGCCGCGAGAGACTCACACACCGTTCTGAAGACCTGCGGTTTGATGGCCAAAATGACCGTGTCGGGTTTATCGATCTCAACGCCGCTTGCCACACAGCTGACCCCGTAGGTTTCGTTGAGCTGTACCCGTCGATGTTCATTTGGCTCGGCGACGATGATGCTTTCGGGATCAAAAAGGGCGCCGTTCACCATTCTGGAGACAATCGCCTCGCCCATCGTACCGCCGCCGATCAGGGCGATGGTACCCAGTCGACCTACCAGGTCGTCCATCACATCTCCAATCTGATTGAGGCGCGTTCCTCGCTGGTCAGTGCTGTCTTTGCGGTAAAGATATAGACGCGGTCTGCATGGCGGTCAACCTGACCATCGAGCGCACTGGCCACCCCGAAAGAGAAATCCAGGATGCGTTTGGCGAGCTCGGGGCGCACCTGGGTGAGGTCAAGCACGACAACCGAACCACCCCTGAGACGTTTGGTCACCTGTTCGGCCTCGGCGTAGCTGAGCGGGCGAAGGTACTCAATGCGCCGACGACCCCGCGTACGCACATGTCCGCTGATGATGCCAGGTCCAGAGGTGTAGCCACCCGTAGCTGGTCGATTCGGCGCGGCCGCAGCCGACGCGGACGTTCCAGAGGTGAATGAAGTGAACGAACGAGGGCTGGAACCAGCGACTGGGCCTACCCTCGCGGCCGAGCCCACACCCGAACCTACACCTACACCCGAGCCCTGGTTCGACGATTGCCTACCGCCGACCCGTCCAAAGCGCCCAGTATCCTCAAGGCGTAGACGTTCCGACTGAAGCTCGGTCAGCGAATTCATATCGCTGCGAGCCAATCCATCCCTGAAGGCAAGGGCATCCTCGTCCAGACCGCTTGCCTCATAGGCATTCGTCGCCCGCTGGTAGACACGCGGCTCAGGGATGCGATCACGGATCTGCGAAGTGGCTTGTGGCCGCCCGTGCAATGCGGCAGACGAACGCATACTCGTCGGTTCTGGGCGATGTGAGCGCACATCCGCAAGCGAAACGAAGGGTGTATTACTATCATTATAGTAATCTGCGCGATCGACTCCAAAGGCAGTCATTGAGATCGGCGCGTCGTCCGTATCGCCATAATCGTCGTAGGGGCCCTCTGCGGGGTCTGCCCCGTAGACTCCCCTCTCATCATAGTCCTCGTAATCGCCATAGGCAGCTTTGCGGCCATCATCGCGATAATCGTCATCCGGGACGCCCAAACCAAGACGCCCTCGCACGCTGTCGAGTATACCCATGCCCTGCTCCAAACCAAAAAGTCTCTCGGCACCGACTACGTTTTTACTCCAACTGTGCCGCAGCGAACACTGTAGGACGCGTCCCGCGGGTCACGTCCAGACAGTCCTGCCGATGCGTACCATTGTAGCACCTTCCTCAATTGCCAGGGGATAATCCTCACTCATGCCCATCGAGAGTTCGCTGAGCTCGATCCGCCCAGGCGTATGCCAGGAAGTCGCATACCGGTCGCGAAGCGTGCGCAGACCACAGAAGCTCGCCCGGGCGGCGACAGGATTGCCCTGCGGCGCCATCGTCATCAGGCCACGGACGCGAAGGCCCTCACCAGCTTCCGAGCACGCCAACTCAAGCAGGCGGACAAGCCCCGTGGGCCTGAGGCCATCCTTGCTCACCTCACCCGAAACGTTCACCTCAAGCAGCACATCCTGGACGACACCGAGCAGCCGGGCGCGACGCGCGACCGCGATCAGTGCGTGATCGGAGGCAAGGGAGTGCACAAGGGTTGCGCGTCCAACGAAGTCTTTTATCTTGTTCGTCTGAATACTGCCGATAAAGTGCCAGCGTTCCTCGGGATAGGCCGCCTGCCTCTCCTTGAAGAGCCCTGTGCGGTTCTCGGCAAAATCATGTTGACCTACCGCGCGCGCCTCGGCAAGCTCTGCGAGCCCAACCGTCTTGCTCACGGCTATAAGAGCGACCTCCGCGAGGGCGCGACCGGTGCGTTCACAGGCCTCGGCCATGGTCTCGCGAATGGATTCGATGTTGGTGGCGATTGAGATGGTGGAACCTTTCTGATGAGAAAGCCGCTGATCCGATGTTCTCGATCCGACGCACCTTGCTTGAGAAAAAGGCGGGGTGTACGTTTTACCTGAGTCTTCCCCGTCAGATCGAAGATGCGGATCCGAAGCTTTCTAGAAGCCTTTCTTCAGGAAATCGGGTATATAGTCGTCGTCCAACACGTTCGCTGAGGCCGAACCCATGGAGCGAGCAGGCGCGAAGACGGGCGCACTGTCATCAAAGGAGGCAGCCCCCGAATAGGAGCCACCAAAGTCCATCGAAGACTGCGTATTGGCGTCGCTGAAGCCCGTAGCGATGACCGTAACCCGAATCTGATCGTCAAGCGAATCGTCGATGACGGAACCGACGATGACGGTAGCGTCCGCGTCGGTTGCTTCGGTGACGGTCTCGTTGGCTTCCTGAAACTCGATGAGACTCATGTCGGAGGCGCCCGCGACGGAAACGAGCACGCGGCGTGCGCCCGTAATGGATGCTTCCAGCAACTTGCTGGAGATCGCGGCGGTTGCCGCCTCGACAGCGCGATTGTCACCAGCAGCCACGCCGATGCCCATCATGGCGGTGCCAGCGTCCTTCATGACCGTGCGAACGTCCGCAAAGTCGAGGTTGATGATGCCGGGGATGGTGATCAGGTCGGTAATACCCTGCGTGCCCTGGCGCAGAATCTCATCGGCGATACGGAAGGCGTCGAGCATGGAGACCTTCTTGTCGACAACCTGCAGCAGACGGTCATTGGGAATGACTATGAGCGTATCGACCTTCTGGCCGAGCAGCATGATGCCGTCCTCGGCCTGCATACGGCGCTTGCGACCCTCAAAACCGAAGGGCTTGGTGACCACGCCGACGGTCAGCGCACCGATCTCATCGCGTGCGATCTCGGCGACGATCGGAGCGGCGCCGGTCCCGGTGCCTCCACCCTCGCCTGCCGTGACAAAGACCATATCGGCTCCAGCCAATGCGTCGGCGATTTCCGAACGGCTCTCCTCGGCAGCCTGCGCCCCGATCTCAGGGTCGGCCCCAGCGCCCAGACCCCGCGTGAGGTCCTCGCCAATATGGACAGTCGCATCGGCATCGGACATGAGCAATGCCTGACGGTCGGTATTGATGGCAACGAATTCGACGCCCTTGATGCCCGCCTCTACCATCCTGTTGACAGCGTTCGTTCCGCCGCCACCGACGCCGACAACCTTGATGACGGCCAGGTGGTCCCTGCCAATCATGTCAGACATAAAGTTCCTCCAACTGCGTACCTGGTGCGTTTATGTTCAGTTTCACGCTCGAAAGAGCACTAGGAGAATAGTAACAGACCCATCACGTGGGTCAATAGCAGGGAGTATCAAGGGCGTGTTACATCAAGGGAAACGAGTGTTTTTCAGTTCGTCCGCGTCAGTGGGGACTGCCACGAGGCTGCCCTTCATGATTGTGCAGAGCCAAAACCAGAACAGGCGCTCTTAACCATCGTAGTCTTCTTGATTGGTTCTGTAGTTCTCTTGATTGGTTTTCAAGCGCTTTACCGCAAAATTATAGAGTGCGCTGATGCCAAAGCAGACCAATCCACAACCGATAAAGGCGATGACTCTCATGAACGAGTTAAGGTTCACCAGATCGACAACCAAGAGCTTGACCACGCAGAATAATACCAGTATCAAGCCGTAAATCCGCAAGGTGCCGCGACGGAGCGCAAATCCGACGGCGATGTTGATGAATGCCAGGATCATTGTGACCAGACTGAAGGCATAGGCTTCGTCGAAAATGCGAGTGCAGGCACCGAGGCAGCTTAACAGGAGCAGGGTCGTAGCGATCGCATAGATCAGGTCGAACCCTGGGGCGGGCTGTTTACGTCCACTGATACGCAACACGGCAAGCGCCAGCAGCAACAAGGTGAGCATCAGGGCAAAAGCGATGCCCGGAAGGTCGTAGCGATCAAAGAAACCATGAATGCCAAACTCGATGGTACTTGAGACAAAGATCACCAGCTCATCAAGCTTGAGTGTGCTTGCCACACCTGTTGTTGTCACACCTGTTGTTGTCACACCTGTTGTTGTCACACCTGTTGTTGTCACACCTGTTGCGCCCTCTCTGACCTTTGCCAGAGGTGAGAAGTACGCCAAGAGGAGCAGGGCGGCGTTTATCAACATCAAAATAACAAAGCGGTAATCAGGGGGAATGCCTGGCGTGGAGCTGGAAAGCAGCACCGGAGCCAGGCCAACCTGGGCGGAGATGAGCACACAGAGCCAGTAGGGTCGCCGCCAGCGTTCTCGAAGACTCGTGTCGCCGAGAAGGTAGAGCCCACCCAGCAGAGCGAGCAGTACTACCAGATAACCAGCCGCAAGCAAGGTGGTGCCCGTCTGTGCCAGGCGAGAAAACCCAGGCGTCAGCATGAGCAGCAGATCGAGCAGAACGGCGCCCACTGCACCATACCAGTAGAGCCGATCTTGGGTGATTGCCCAAGCGCCCGCCGCGGCCAGACTGATGAGAATAAGACCAGGTAGATAGATATACGGCGCGCTATCCACCAGAAGGCCAGACGCTCCTACCTGAATGCCAAAAGAGAACGCCTCTCCATGAATGAACACGGAGCTGATCAGCAGAATCAGTGCGGAGAAGGCGAGGAGCATTATCGTAAGAACGCGCTCGAGCCGGTTGCCGATGGCGCGAAGCCTGAAAACCGTCAGTATGACGATGGCGGTAACCAGGGTGATGGCTGCGGTCACGAAGACGGCAAGCACTCCGACCTCGTAAAAGTTTAAGGACGTCTGGACATCAAGCAACTTGTAGGTGGTCTGCGCTACGGTTACCACCTCGGTGGCCAGCCAGAGGAGGGAGGCCAAAAGTATCAGGACGCGCACATCCCGGGAAGCGTTTTTCCTGACAGATGCCCTGAGGGTGAGAGCATACAGTACCGTGGCTCCCACGAACTGCAAGGCAAAAGCTCCCAGATAGACCAGCGGTTGATTGGCGATAAGGGCGGTGCGATTGAGAAAGGAAGACATCATGAGTACCGCACTGGCCGGCACGGTCAATCCGAGCGAAACGAACAGCGCAGTCAGATGGGTGCGTTTGCTGGCGATGAAGGTACCACCCACGAGCATGACCGTAGCGGCAGCCTGGTAAGCCAACAACAGGTAGAGCAGGGGGGTGCTCACGGCACCGAGGTATCCGCCGATGACCGAGAAAACCATGCCGATGTGGGCGATGACGCTCAAGAACACGGAATCAAAGAATCTGGCGGTTATCAAACAAACTGCTAACCAAACAAGCAATATAAGGTAGGCGGGAACGTTGCCGAGCAGGTCAAAATAGAGATGTGTTATGAGCACGGAGATAAAGACCGCTCCCAGACCAGTACCAAGCAGCGCCAGAGAAAACCCGTTCTTATGGCGGCGCGTAAGCACAAGACCTGCCAGGAAGAGCAGCGCACTGAAGGAAAACATCGCGATGACTTTGATCACGTCGGTGAGGGTGGGCACGACGAGGAATCCGAGAAAGATCAGGCCGAGGAAGACAAGTACCGCTGCGATGATGCCGGCAATGTTACGACCCATGACGTTCTCAAAGGATTTGTCTTGTTTGCGCTGTTGAGGGATTGGCTGTATGGGCATTTGAAAGACGGGCGGATGTTGCGGAGGTGGTGTCTGGAATGGTGGCTGGTTTTGGGCTGGGTAATTCTGAGGCGCCTGGTTTTGAGATCTTGGAGGGGGCGTCGGTTGAGCGAACGTCGTTTGAGGGGGTTGAGCGAACGTCGTTTGAGGGGGTTGAACGTAAGGGGCTTGAGGTGGTTGAGCTTGAGGTGGTTGAGCGAACGTCGTTTGAGGAGCCGGATGCGTGGGTTGAAGGGGCTGGGCCGGCGGAGAGGCAGGCTGCTGCTGAGAGACCGTCTGAGCTTGGGGCTGCAGGCGCGCGGCTACGGGTGCTGCGACCTGTGCTTGTTGTGGGGCCTGTGGTGACGCCTGACTTGGCGCCTGCCCCGGCCCCGGCACCTGCATGGAGGGCCGAGCCGGTGGCGGCTGTTGAACTCGTTGTGCCAACCAGTCAAGCTTCTGGTTCAGTCTGTGCACGTCCTGTCGAAGTGAACTGCCCTGCGACAGCAAGACAATGACCATAACAAAAACAGTGAGTACCAGCAAACCGAAAAGGATATCCATGGATTCCTCGCTCCTTTAATCAGTACCCCCCTGAAACCTTTATCCACTCAGCAAAACGAGGATGCCCAGCCTGGATAAAGGTAATTCCGATGGCTGCCAGTAGTGCAGTGCGAAATCCTATTCTTATGGTAGCACACTGACTTCCCTTCTCACGCAGGCGGACTGAGTGACAGATTCTGAGAGAGACACATGCCAGAGGGGATGGTTCTGGGTGTCAGGGACGGTGTCAGGGGGACGGAGTGTGTCAGAGGGACGTGTAATTTGTAGACAGGGGACGGTTCCTTGTCTACGCCAATCGGTCATTCCCCACATTGTGTGTCTTAGCGTAGACAAGGAACACTTGCTTGATTTTCCCCTAGAATACTCCAGCAGGAGCCGTCTGGTTCCTGCTGGCTGTCGTCAGGCACGGCACTGGCTTCGAAGAACTGTTTGAGCCGAGA
>JAIRXA010000140.1 GCA_031268525.1 Coriobacteriales bacterium
GGGGACGTATAATTTGACACACTCATTCCGAGTGTGTCAAATTATACGTCCCCCTGACACAGTCGTCCCCTGTCTACAAATTATACGTCCCCCTGACACACGTGCTTGGGAGGGGCGGACCTGCCCGCTTGGGCGCTCACAAGAGCGGATCAAGTGCTATTCTCTGCGATCTTCCACGTGTTTGGTCTTGCCCATGACCCGTTCGATGCTGCCGGGCTCCACGAGCCGTACGACAACACTGACTTGCAGCACCGCCCGTAGTTTGTCCGCCACGGACCGACGAAAGATATCCATCTCGGTGAAGCTGTCGGTAAAGACCGCGGGTTCCACCTCAAGATTGAGGGTCAGGCGATCCAGACCGGTAGCATTATCAACCTCCAGACGGTAGTAGGCACTGGCTCCCGCGATACCGGCCAAAACATCCTCGATCTGACTTGGATAGACATTGGTACCGCGAATGATGAGCATGTCATCGGAGCGACGACGCACCTTGTCCATGCGCGCTGAGGTACGCCCACAGCCGCAGGGCTCGGTCGTGACGGAAGTCAGATCACGCGTGCGGTAGCGCAAAAGCGGGATGCCCTTCTTTTGCAAGGGGGTCAGCACCAGCTCGCCGGGACAGCCGTCAGGCACGGGCTCCAGGGTCTCGGGGTCGATGACCTCCCAGTAAAAATGATCCTCGACGATGTGCTGCTGGTCGCGAGCGCTCAGACATTCGCCCGAAACTCCCGGTCCCATGACCTCGGTAAGGCCGTAGTTATCCGTACAGAAGATATGCATGCGGCTCTCGATTTCGGCTTTGAGCTTGGGTGAACAGGGTTCGCCACCAAACAGGCCAACGCGCAGCTGAGACTTCTCCCAATCGTAGCCAAGCCGCTCCCCCACCTCACAGATGTGCAGGGCATAGGAGGGTGTGGCGATGAGAACGGTCGTGCCATAATCCTCAATCATCATGATGTGACGCTCGGTATTGCCAGCCGAAGCCGGAATCATCATGACACCAAGGCCTTCCATGCCATAATGCAGGCCAAAGCCGCCCGTAAACATGCCATACCCAAAGGCCATCTGAGCCCGATCGCCGGGGACGACCCCCGCCATCTGGGCAACCGACATGATGCAATAACGCCACTGTTCGATGTCATCGCGAGTGTAACCGACGACGATGGGCTTACCGGTCGTGCCGGAGGAGGCGTGCAGGCGGATGATCTCGTTAAGCGGAACGGCGATGAGACCATAGGGATAGGTGTCGCGCAGCGCCGATTTAGTGGTAAAGGGTATCTTGCGCACATCGTCGTGCGTACGGATATCGGCGGGCCTAAGCCCGATCGCGTCGAACTGCTCGCGGTAGAAGGGCACACGCTCATAGGCCCAGGCAACCTGCTCGATGAGCAATTCAAATTGGCGAGCGCGCACCTCATCGCGTGAGGCGCACTCGAAGGCCGGGTTGTAGATGGGCTGACGCAGAGATGCAAGGGTGGACGCAGGAGTGCCGGATGCAGTGGGCACAGCGGCCAAGTCGGACGCAGTGGGCACGGCGGCCAAACCGGACGCGTCGGACGCGGGAATAAAGCCGGGGGCGTCGGACGCGCCGGACGCGGAGGCAAAACCAAGTGCGACCTTCGACTTCCGAGCGGCCATCAGTTGACCCCACCTGACAGAGGAACAGAGAGTTCTTCCTGATTGACGAGGCGCACGGGTGCGTTGGCGAGAAGAGCCTCAGCCTGAACGCTGTCGGCGACCTTGAGCACAACATAGGTGGAGACCAGCGAGTAGGCGTACTCGACATTGAGCCCCGCGTCGCCAACCGCAGTAAAAACCTCATCGAGCGCACCGGGGGTGTCCGGCAACTCGATACAAATCATATCATTCATACGTGCGAGTATACCAACACCACGTAAAGCGGCCATGGCAGCCTCAGGCTGATCGACGATTATTCGTACGATACCGAAGTCCGCCGTATCCGCCAGCGAAAACCCCCGAATACTGATCTTTGCCGCTTCCAGAGCGGCGGTTATCCGGGCAAGATGCCCCGCCTTGTTCTCCACGAACACACTCAGCTGTTTGATGGACATGTTCCTCCCTGATTGCTGGGGAACACACATTTCCCCTCTTGCTGACGGATGCACACCGTATAAGCCCCTTCGAATTCTAGAAAATATGACCGAATCATCGGTCATATTTTCTAGGCACAGGAGAAGCGCATCGAGAAGGTCCCCACCTGCAGCAGAGTGCCTTCCTCGAGTTCGGCTTCGTTGACGATCTTCCCATCGACCCAGGTACCGTTCAGCGAGGCATTATCGCGCACAACGATCTTGCCGCCGAGCCGCTCGATGATGGAATGTTTGCGCGAAACCGTCATGTTGTTGAGAAAAATGTCGCATTTGGGATCGCGTCCGATGGTCACTGGCAGCGATTCGAGAAAGAAGACCTCACCTTTGAGCGGACCTTTCGTCAGTGTCAGACGCGGTTTGCCACAGGGATCAGCGCCAATAAGGCCACTGCCCGCGGCTCCTGGCGATTCGATCTCCTCGGTCGCTCCAACCAGCTTGAAGCCACAGCGTTCGCATTCATGTTCGTCCGGCCCAACGATACTTCCGCAAACCGGGCAGTTCCTCGTCTCGTCCATGTGCGACCTCGCAACCCATGTAGTACCTTCCGGCCCCCTCGATACCGCCTACAGATATCATAACATGGAGGGCTACCCGGACAGCGTGAAGGTCTGGGGGAGAAGCACCTGGGTGTCAAGATGTGCGGGCTTGCCGGTAAAACCGCCCCAGAAGCGATCCCAACCGATGGACAGCCACTCCCAGAAACCCGGCTCAGCAACCGTGGTAGAAGCCAGTACATCACAGGTCGCCAGAACCTCGCCATTCTGCGTCCAGACGACGGTTCCGACCGTATCGCCCTTGACGATGGAGCCTTCCCAGTCTTTGACCTCCACCTCCTGGACGATCGGGCCCGCATAGTCAAAGATGTGTATCGCGACCGGTGCGGCTGCGTTGACGGGCACGCTTTTGTCGATCCAACTCGTCAGCGCAACATTGGCAACCGTCGTATTGGCGTTGATAAGCTCGACGGCATAATAGTGCGCAAAACCCCATTCAAGCAAGGTCTGCGCATCAAAGAAGCGCTGTGTCTCGTCGCTGGAATGGAAGACAACGACATACAGCTCGATATTCGCTCGGCTGGCAGAGCCCACGAAGCAGTAGCCGGCGGCATCGGTGAAACCGGTCTTGATGCCCGTAACGTCCTCCATGAGATCGAAGAGATGATTGGTGGAAGTGAAGGTCTCCTCCCGTCCGCCAAAGTTCGCGGTACTCTGCTGCTGCCCGACAATCTCCCGGAACAGAGGCTGAGTCATTGCGTAGCGTACGGCGATCAGATAGTCGCGTGCGGTGGTGTAGTTTTCTTCGTCGATGATGCCTGACGCATTGGAGAAATGCGTGTCTGTCATCCCCAGTTCGGCAGCTTTGGCGTTCATCAGATCAACGAAGGCAAACTCGGTGCCCGCGACATTCTCGGAGATGGCGACCGCGGCGTCGTTGCCCGAGGGCACCATCATGCCGATAAGGAGATCCCGAAACGTTGTCGTGTCGCCCTCCCAGAGGCTGGCGCTTGAGCCTTCGGTCGTCGCAGCGCCATAGGTGACGAGCATCGGCGTGTCCGGCGAGCACAGCTCAAGGGCAACGATGGCGGTCATCACCTTGGTGGTTGAGGCCATCGGTACCGGCGCATTACCATCGCGCTCCCATAAGATGGTTCCATCCTCGGTACACAGCGCCGCGTAATCGGCAACGATATCGGGCTCATCGGTGACAGCAGGACTGACCTGCTCCCAAGGCTGTCCCGCAACGAGATCGTCGCCGCGTACATCGGCGAAGGCCGGGGTCAATGTGGAGGCAGGCGTAACGAAGGTCAGGCTGCACACCAGGACAAAGGCGAGAAGACCACGGATCAGGCGCTCTGTACCGCCCGCACCCTGCAGGCGCTCTACGCGGCTCAGACGCTCTGTACCAGCCACGCCACGCGGGCGTTCTGCACCACTCGCGCCACGCGGGCGTTCTCCGTAGCTCACGTCGTTCATGTTGGTACGATTACGCATAGAGCTCGCTGGGGTTCATGACGCGAAAACCGGCATCGACAATCACCGCAGCAGCCTCATCGCGCGTGTCGATACGCAGCACATCAACGGCCTTGCCGCCCTCGATTGCAAAGCAGTAGGCATACTCCACGTTGAGTCCAGCTGCGTCGAGCGCATCGAGCAAGGCGGCCAAACCGCCAGAGTGATCGACGACCTCCACGGCAAAGACCTTGGTTATCGAGGCGCGAAAGCCCTTCGCATTGAGCACTTCGCAAGCCCTCACGGGTGTATCCGCAATGATGCGCACGACACCGTATTCCGAGGTATCAGCTACCGTCAGAGCATGCATCGAGATGTCGGCTTCGCCGAGCGTGCGCGCCAGCGCTGCCAGACGACCCCTGTTATTTTCCAGAAAAACGGTTATCTGGTCGATCATCTGACATCACCTCTCAAATCAAAGACACGCTTTGCCTTGCCCTCGCTACGTTCGATCGACTTCGGCTCTACGACCTTGACCTCAACACTGACCTGCAGGTTGCTCTTGAGTTCAGCGTTGATGCGCCGCTGCAGATCCTCGATCCTTCGAATTTCGTCAAAGTCGAATTCCGGAACGGTCTCGACCTTCAGAATAACATGATCCAAGGGTCCATCGGAGGTCAGGATGATCTGATAGTAGGACGTAACCTCGGGGAAGCTGGCGAGCACCTCCTGGAACTGGTTGGGGAAGACGTTTACGCCGCGGATGATGAGCATATCGTCGGTGCGCCCCGTCACGCGGTCCATGCGCCGCAGGGTTCGCCCACAGCGGCAAACGCCCGGAAGGATACGGCTGATATCGCGGGTGCGGTAGCGAATCAGCGGCGAACATTCCTTGGACAAGGTTGTGAAAACGACCTCGCCCCATTCACCATCCGGCACCGGCTCCAGCGTGTCAGGGTCAAGTATCTCGATGATGAAATGGTCCTCGGCCACATGCAGGCCATCCTGGTGCTGGCACTCGCAACTCACGCCCGGCCCCATGACCTCAGACAGACCATAGATATCGACAAGGACAACGCCGAGCTTCTCCTCGATCTCCCGACGCATCCCCTCCGAACAGGGTTCGGCGCCACAGATGGCGCCCGTGATCTTGAACTCGGTGGCCGGATGGTAACCCATCTCGATGGCCGTGTCGGCAATCAGCAGGGCGTAGGAAGGGGTGCAGGCCAGAATATCCACGCCAAAATCATGCATCATCTGCACCTGGCGCTTGGTATTGCCGCTGCTCATCGGCAGGATCGTGGAGTTCATACGGATACCGCCCTCATGCGCACCGAGGCCACCGGTGAACAGGCCATAGCCGTAGGAGACTTGCAGGATGGAATGTTCGTCGCCGCCAACCTGAGCGATGGCTCGCGCGAAGGTGTCACCCCAGACGTCGATGTCATTTTGTGTGTATCCCACAACCGTCGCGTTGCCCGTGGTACCCGAAGAAGCGTGGAGGCGCTGCACACGACCATCGTTCACGGGAATGGCAAAGAGCTCAAAGGGGTAGGCATCGCGCATGTCCTGCTTGGTCGTGAAGGGAAGTCTGCGTAGGTCATCAAGACTTTGTAGGTCGGCAGGCCTGACCCCAGCGTCATCAAAAGCCTGACGGTAAAATGGGATATCTTGATAGCATCGTTGCGCTGTTGCCTTCAGACGCTCAAGTTGCAGCGCTTCCAGCTCCTCGCGCCTCATCGTTTCGATCTCGGCCTGGAAGTACCGTTCCTCCCAGTGTGTTCTCTCGGCTGTTCCCGTCACCTTGCCATCCCTTCTCGCTCCAGCTTACTCCAGCGGTTTGGTGCCGACTTCCACGATCTCGTCCTCGGGGGCATACACCGAACGGAAGACTCCTTCACGGATAAGCTCACCGGAACTGCTGTAGACATTACGCCACACCGAAATAGTCCTGCCGTCGGCACCATACTGACGGATGTTCGTCTCACCAACATACATCTCGTCATTGTCCTCCTCGACGTGTTCATATTTCACGCGCTCAACAAAGCCGCTATCCCCGCTCTCGACGATGTAGCCCGGATTGGTTCCCCATAGCGTCGCGGTTATGGAATCGTCAGTATAGCTCATGGTTAGCAACACCCAGTGCTCTGTGTCATTGGAGAACTTGAGGTCGGGCATGGGCCACGAGACCGTCGCGTCTCGCCCGGGCGGATAGGACAGCAGGTAGTAACCATGATTCACGCGCTCCTCGATAGGCAACCCGGAATCAAAGACCGCATTGAAGATCGTCGTTGCCACCTGGCAGATTCCGCCGCCGATGTCATCGACATACTCCCCGTCTGAGATGGAGGTCGCGTTCTGGAAGCCACGCTCAGCGTTGCACTCTCCCGTCGTTTCGTTGAAGGACCACACGCCACCCGGCTCAATGAGCGAGTTGTTGATGAGGTCGGCAGCCAGGTGGATATTGGCTATCTTGGGATTGGTGGCGAGCGGGTACTCGGTCGTGTAGGTGGCGATCTGCTCGACGATACCCATGGACTGAGCGTCCTCGGTCGTGATCGTCGGATGCAGTGTCGTGACCGTGAGGTTAACCTTGCGTACGGAGTTGGGCTGCTCAAAGAGGATGAGGTTGAAATCTGCGGCAACCTTATCGTAGTCGATGCCGGTGCCATCGACGGAAGGGGTGATGGTCACCGTGTTACCCTCTACGACAAACTTGGCGTTTTGGGCTGCAATGCCGGGATCGCGATCACCGATGACCTCGGTAATTCCTGTCCTGACCAGATCGGGGTTGACGAAGGGCACGAGTTCGGCCGCACTGTCCCCGGCGTCCTCGGCCACGGGCCCACCCGCGCCTTCCGCGGCGCCTTCGATCCGCGTGCTGATCCAACTGCCAAGCTGCTCGGTGATGACCTGCCAGCTGTCCTCGTTTTCATAGACGAGCGCTATCGGGGCCGTGATCGCCTCGTTGACGTTTTGAGCGACCTGCTCGGCTTTGGCGTCATCGATAATAACTGGCACCGCGGTCATGGGAACAACGGCACGATGGGTGCCATCGATGAAAGCGAGATTGAGTGCTTCGACAAAAGCGGCGTGATCGACGGTATGCCCGATCACGGCGGACACAACAACAAAGCTACCTGCCTCTTCATCGAAGACGATGCCCGCATTACTCATCGGAACGCCAAGCGCAATCGTAAGCAGATCTTCCAGGGCAGCCAGCTGCGAATCGCCGTAGACCAGCGATCCTTCCAGCTCCACTCCAACCGTGCTCGCCTTGACCCTGCCGGTCAGAAAATCAGCGCCCCGCCCGATGCTGTAGGCCTCGGCAACCAAGGCCTGAGAATCGACCGTAGCACCGATGGTCACCGAGGTGATACGCCAGGAATGACTGTCCGCAAGCTCGGGAGTCTCGCCATAGGCTTCGACCGTGCCCCCGATTTCAACCGTGGCGTCGGTGGGGCCGAGCTTGGCGCCCTGCGCGTCGTCAAAGAGGTCCACCGGTGCGCTGCTGATACGCGAGCCCAGCTCGGCGTCGATACGTGCCATCGCCTCGGCTCGTGTGAGGCCGCCGAGTTCGATCCCCGCCATGGTGACACCGGGATGCACCTTGCCCCAACTACGCGCGACATCAAAGACCAGAACGCCCACAAGGACGAGGATGATGGCAGCGGCAATCAGGGCTATTCTGAGTTTGAGAGGCGAATCGAGAACACCTGCAATACCTCCTCGTCTGTCCTGTCTGGCAACGCGGGAACTGCTCAGGGTACGAGGCGATCTGCTGCCTGTCTGGATGGTGTGCCGACGAGTACCTCGTGCGTAATCGCCCGATACGTCCCGTGAATCCGAAACAGGCATCGAAGCCGAGGCGGGAGCGCGTCGCCGTGGCGCCGGATCGCCCAAAGGCTCGTTTCTACGACGGCGCCGAGGGGGCGTCGGTCCGCCGCTGCCAACACGACGGGGAGTGATACCTTGCCGACTCATGAGCCCTCCTTCGCCTCAGGGACAGCGGGACCAGCAGCACTGGCGGCTCTCTGCGCGACATCCACAGCGCTGCCCCGATGCCCATCTGAAGCTTTTGAATCCATGGGAGCAGAACGCGTGTCGGACCTGATCTGGAAATCGGGACCGCGATCGTTGGACGCGGAGCCGGAATCGGGATCGCGATCGTTGGACAAAGCGGAGCCGGAATCGGGAGCGCGATCGTTGGACAAACCAGAGCCGGAATCGGGATCGCGATCATTGGGTACGGCACGGATAACGCGAACGAGATAGATGCCCGCGGTTATCCACGAAACGATCGCACCGAGATACAGCAGTCCGTAGCCGAGCGGAGCGGACGAGTCTCCCAAGCCCGGCAGGAAGCTCGCCTCCAGTACGCCGGCACCTGGCACGAGGGGCCACCAGAGTACCAGCGAGCAGAAGCCGCTCATCACCAGTACGGTCGTGACCTTGCCGAGGAAGATGACTTTGAAGGCGCGCTTGAGACGAAAATGTTGGTAGACGGTCAAGACCAGCATCGCCGCGTCGCGTACCAGCAGCGCCAATAAAAGCCACAGAGGCAGGCGCCCAACCAGAAAGATCGCAAAGACCGCGACAACGATGAAGACGCGGTCGACGAAGGGATCGAGTTGCTGACCAAGGCGAGAGACCGTATGCGTGGCACGTGCAACGTAGCCATCCACGAGATCGGTCAGTGCCGCGACGAGCAAAACGATGAAGCCGAGTGCATCGAGACGATAGACGACAAACAGTACAAAAAAGACCGGGAGCAGCAACAGGCGAGCAACGGAGAGCAGATTGGCGATCGTAAAGACCTTATTGGTGACTTCCTGCTTCATAGAGTGTAGTCCCAGGGGTTGGTGAGCATTTGCGTACACTGCACAGTATAGCGTTATTCCCCCGATAGGAGAGACAGCGAGGACACCGGGAATCGCAGAAAACCATCAGAAAGCAGCCAGAGAGTGCTCAGGAGGCAGTCACTCAAACTGTCCGTTACTCCTGCGCATCTTCGTTCGTCTTGCAAAGCGTCACGGCAGACATCTCGCCCGCGGGAGCAGCGTACTGCGGGTCCATCGTCAAGCTCTTCTTCGGGCAGGAGCGCACACAGGACAGGCACTGGATACAGTCAAAATCATTGACGGTCCAGGTCCCACCCGGCTTATCGACCACAATCGCGTTGGTCGGACAGCGCTTCTGGCAGATACCACACAGAATGCAGGTATCCATGTCGTTGCGCACCGTTCCCTTGGAGCGCTCGGTGAAGACCGCCGGAACAGCGGGATAGCCCTTCGTCGCCGGCTTCCGAAAGAGATTGCGCAGCGACATTTTTGCAAGACCGAAACTACTCATCAGGTATCACCGCTCTGTGCAGGATATACACGGGTCGATAGTCAGCACGTTCAAGGGCACGTCAGCCAACTCACAGCCCTGCAGAGTGTGCACCATGCCAGCGATGTTTTGCGAGGTTGGCGTACGGATGCGGAAGCGCTCAAGAAACTTCGTTCCGTTGCCTCTGGCGAAATAGAAGCATTCGCCTCGCGGCTGCTCAAGCCGTGAGACCGCATAGCTTCCCTTTGCCGGCGCGCCCTTCACCTTCTGGTCAAAGGGCCCGTCGGGGATCTTTTCTACGAGTTCGGCGATGAGATCGATGGAGGCAAGCACCTCGCGAGCACGAACCTCACAACGCGCATAGCCGTCACCATCAGACGAGACGATCGGCTGGAAGTCGGCCAGTGCGTCGTAGGCCCCAAAGCCAAACAGGCGCATATCTTCCTCGATGCCCGAGGCACGTGCGAAGGGCCCCACGCAGGCAAACTCACGGGCCTGTTGCTTCGTCAGATGTCCAACACCCACCAGACGACTTTTCACCGAGCGGTCCTTGAGAAAGACGCGCAGCAGCTCATCGTATTCAGCACGCATTCCATTCAGGTCCTCGACGATGGCCGCAAGCTCGCTGTTCTCAATATCCTGCTCCACGCCACCAACCTTGCAAGCCGTCAGGATCACGCGTCCGCCGGTCGTCGCCTCAAAGATGTCGAGCACCCGCTCGCGCAGACGCCAGCACTGCATGAAGAGATTCTCAAAGCCAAAGGCGTCGGCGAGCAGTCCGAGCCAGAGCAAATGGGAGTGGATACGGGAGAGCTCGTGCCAGATCACTCGCAAAAACTCGGCGCGGCGCGGAACCTCGATACCCATGAGCGCCTCGACCGTCTCGCAGTAGCCGAGCGAATGGCCAAAGGAGCAGATGCCGCAGATACGCTCAGCGACGAGCACGAACTGCTGAAAGTCTTTTTTCTCGACGAGCTTTTCCAGACCGCGATGCACGAAACCGACCTGCGGGATCGCCTCAACGACTCGCTCATCCTCGATGATGAGGTCGAGGTGCAGAGGCTCGGGCAGAACTGGATGCTGCGGGCCGAAGGGAATGACGCTGCGCTCAGCCATCATGCCTCCTCATCGGCTCGGGAATGCTGACGGTGTAGAACTCGCCGTCAAAGTCGATCGAGATACCTGCGAACTGCACGCCAAACAGATCGTGCGTCTCGTTCTCAAAAAAGAAGGCATTGGGGAAACGCGTCGAGACCGAGTCGATGGGTTCGGAAAGATCGGTGACAAAACGTAGATTTTCCAGCGGATAGCCATCCGAGAAGGAATAGATGAGCTCGACGCCGCCTTCAACGGTCACGCCACAGAGGTTGACGAAGCGCCAGCCACGTTCGCAGTAGTCCTGAACGCGTTCGGCGAGCTCAGACGGTTTGATATCGATGAAGACCTGGGGCTTATCCATCGCTGCCCTGCTCCTTTTCTGCCTGACGTTCTTCCTCCGCCTGCTCTCTTTCTGTCTGGCGGTTCTTTTCTGCCTGCTCCCTCTCTGCCTGACGTTTTTCCTCCAGTATCCCCAAGCCCAGAACAACGCCGTCGATGAGCGCTTCGGGTCGTGCGGCACAGCCGGGCACGTAGACATCGACCGGCAGTACCGAGCCCACCCCGCCGTGGGTGTTGTAGCATTCCTTGAAGATGCCGCCGGTGCAGGCACAAATCCCGCAGGCAATGACCACTTTGGGCTCAAGCATCTGTTCGTAGATCTGTTGCACCACCGGGATCGTACGCTCGTTGACGCTCCCGGTGACCAGCAG
>JAIRXA010000168.1 GCA_031268525.1 Coriobacteriales bacterium
TTCTTGAGTGAAATCACGCTTCATGCAAAGCCAGCTCTCGTATTGGTTCCCCCCCAATCGACTTCGGCTCGGTGCGGATATCAGTATAGTCTACATGACAGATAGTATGCAATAGATAGATCAGAAACACAAAAGGGACGGGGTATTTTGTGTTAGAAAAGTGAGTCGTGCGATTCAGAGCCGTACTTTTATAATGCTAACACAAAATACCCCGTCCCTTTTGTGTTTCTGACGTCCCTTTTGTGTTTCCATCCGTCCCTACAGAGACGAACGCATCGCTACCGCGTCCACCTCTACAGACGAACACACAATTGCCTACACGTCTGTCAGTGGGCGCTTACGTATTGGGTGCTTATGGAAGGGAAAGGGTCAGTTGCTCTCTTCCTCGTCTGAGGCAGGCGGAACGAACCAGCTGACAAGGTCGTTTTCCTCGTAGGAAAGAGCATCGGGGAGGAAGAGCACTCTGGTGAGATCCTCGCCCGAGAAGTAGAAGGTTGTAGTGCGCTGCGCACCCACCGCAAGATCAGAGGTTTCCAGTGTGGCGATAGTCTCGCCCGTATCGGTTTTGCCGATGAAACAATCCACACGGGCTCCAGTGGCATCCTCCATCATCCACTGAGTGGAGTACACCGTAATCGCGTGGTCGCCTTTGTTGAAGAATTGGATCTCAACGGCAATGATGGGCTTACCATCCGAAGCAATCAGGCCTCCGGTGACATCGGTTACGGTGACCAGCAGGTTATTGGCGTCGATGGTCGTATTGGGCGGCAAATCCTTATAGGAGGTGCCTTCGGGCGCGCCAACAACGACCGGAAGCTGATTGGCGGTTTCGTCCTCAGGTTCGGGAGTGAGGGGCACATACAGCAGAAGAGCGATGAAACCGACGGCAAGCACGGCAAGGACGATCAGCCAGAACCACAGTTTCCTGAAGAAGGGGAGCACGCTCTTACCGCAGAAGGGGCAATAGCTGATATTGCTGACGATACGCGTACCGCAGCGACGACAATGGATGATTTTACGAGGGAAGGCTGAGGAGATGGGATGACGGTCAACGGTAGGCCCCTGTCGTTTCTTGGTGAAACGACTTCGGGAATCGGAAAAACGCCATTGCCGTGACCTTCTGTGGTCAGAACGAGCCACGCAACCTCCCGGTATCGCGCCTTATCCCATCATTATTCTTCCAAGCATTCCCAACCATTATAAACGCTTGACACAGAGAAGCGCCTGAGCATCCCCATTCGCGCTGGTTTTCTGTCAGAATGAAGGTAGGATACCTTTAAACCAAGAAGAGGACGGGGCATATCGCGTGGAGCAGGAACAGGTCATATCGGTACCAGACCCCAGGATCGTGCAGAAAATCGCCGAGAGCTGTAATCTTGGCCCTTTACTTGCTCGTGTACTTGTCTCGCGCGGCTTTATTCACCCCGAGCAGGTAGAGCATTTCCTGCGCCCCGATCTGAAGCGAGACTGGATTGACCCCGCCAAAGTTCCCGGACTTATTGAGGTTGCCGCCGCTCTCGAAGGGGCGATACGCGCAAAAAAACGAATTCTGATCTACGGCGATTTTGACGTGGATGGCCTCAGTGCGACGGCACTGATGGTACGGGCACTTGCCACTCTTGGGGTGCGGGCAGACTATCTGATACCCAATAGAATCGATGAGGGCTATGGATTCACGCCTGCCTCATTCACGCGAATGTTGGCGCGGAAGCCAGAATTCGTTCTCACGGTCGATTGCGGGATATCCGCCGCTCTAGAAGCAGCAGAACTTGCCAGGCAGGGGATACAACTTGCCGTTACCGACCATCACGAACCTTCTGATGCAATTCCCGTAGGGATTCCGATTGCTGATCCAAAGATCGATCCAAGTTGTCCCTTTATCGATCTCGCGGGTGTTGGAGTTGCACTGAAACTCGTGGCCCTGCTCGGCGAGCACTTCGAAAAGCCCGACCTCTGGCGCGATCTGACAGACCTTGCCGCATTGGGAACCATGGCGGATTTGGTTCCCCTGCGCGGAGAAAACCGCGCACTCGTCGTTGAGGGACTCAGGCGCATTAAAGACGCACCTCGCCCTGGCATTGCCGCCCTGCTCGCATTGTCACATCCTAAAACCAGACCAGGATTTCTTCGTGCCTCCGATCTTTCCTTCTCCCTCATACCACGGCTCAATGCTGCAGGCAGGATGGGTGATCCCACACGTGCCCTCGAACTGCTTCTGTGCGATGATCCTCTTACGGCAATGCACAGAGCCGAAGAACTTGAGGAGCTGAATCAGAAACGACGTGCAGCCGAAGCGGCCCTGACGACTCAGGCGCTTCGGCAGATCGAGGGCCGTGAAACAAGGGGCACCATCGTTGTGGCATCGGGCGAGGATTGGCATGAGGGGGTCAGGGGTATTGTCGCCTCCCGTCTTGCCAAACGATTCAAGACCCCCGCGCTGGTCTTCTCGCTTGTGGGCGATGAGGCTCGCGGATCGGGGCGCTCCACGAAAGGAATCAATCTCTTTGCTCTCGTAGAGAGCGTTGCCGATAAGGTCCTCCGTTTTGGGGGGCATGAGGGAGCCGTCGGAATAACCCTGAAGCGCGCAGACCTCGCTGATTTCACCGAACGCATCACACAGGCGGCTGCGATCTGCGCTCAACAGCCTGAATCTCAGCACCCCCTTGCCGATGCTGTAATCAGTCTTGCGGAATTGACGATTCCGGCGGTTCGGGAACTCGATTATCTGGAGCCCTGCGGTCAGGATAACCACGAACCCCACTTTTTGCTCCCGGGCGTCTTTTTGGAAGATGCACGCGCAGTTGGCGCCAATCGGAATCACTTTTCCTTTATGGCAAGTGACGGCAGGGATCGTGTTTCCGCAATCTGGTTCAATTGCCCGGATATCGACCGTCTCGCCGAATGGCGAGGGGTCGTCGATATCCTCTGCCGTCTCCAGGTCGATGAATGGAATGGCAGACAGCGCGTGAAGCTTATGGTCGAAGATGTGGTGACGGGTGATCACGATTCTCATCACAGGGATGAACCTCAGTATTCCCAGTGTGAGGATGAAACTCACGACCCATCGCACAGGGATGAATCCCAGGATTCTCAGCACAGGGATGAAGCTTATGACCCATCGCACAGGGACAAAGCAAGTCTGACAGAGGCCTTCCTTGGGCCCGGGATGAAACTTCATCAAGCCCAGGCCGAAGTTCTGGACCATCTCGCTCAGGGCGAATCGATACTGACCATCATGGCGACTGGTCGAGGTAAATCGCTGATATTCCAACTCCACGCTGCCCATCTGGCGCTCGTCGAACATAAGGTCAGCATCTTTGTCTATCCCCTGCGTGCTCTGATCGCCGATCAGGCATTTCATCTCAGTGAGCGCTGTAAACAGCTCGGTGTCCTCGTAAAGAGCCTGACCGGCGAAACTCCACAGCTTGAGCGCGATGCGATCTTCGCCGAACTTTTTGCCGGGCGTGTACATATCCTTCTCACAACCCCTGAATTTCTTCTCTTCCATGGCTGGCGTCTGGAGGAAAGCGGTCGTATCGCCTTTGTCGTTTTGGATGAGGCCCATCATCTTGCCACGGAGGGGAGTGATTCGCGGCCCGCCTACCACCAGGCAGAACACCTACGCAAAACCTTTCCCCATGCACAATTCCTCGCGCTTACTGCCACTGCTTCCGACGACGAAGCCAAGCGCATTCGAGAGGCACTCGGCATTACACGCACGATCATCGACACCAGCATGCGCCCGAACCTTGCACTTGACGACGCTCGAGCGATCCGAGATCGCGCTACCTATCTTGCGGCGCTCGTTGCCCGCTCGGAGCTGAGTCTCATCTATGTCAATGCTCGTGCGCAAGCTATTGTTATAGCAAAAGAACTCCGTGAACGACTCCATGAACAGGGGCACCGGATCGCCTTCTATCATGCGGGGCTGCCCAGAGAGACACGCCTCGAGGTGGAGGCGGCTTTTCGTGAGGGCAAGCTTGATGCGCTGGTTTCGACCAGTGCCTTTGGCGAAGGGGTCAACCTCCCTGGTATCCGGCATGTGATCCACTACGGTATGCCCTTCAGTTTGATCGCCTTTAATCAACAATCGGGGCGCGCTGGTCGCGATGGGAGGAATGCGACCATCCATCTTCTCTACAATGAGCAGGATTCGCAGGTGAATCGGTCGCTTCTCGCGCGTACTCATCCAACACGCGATACTCTTGCTATCCTGTACCGAATCCTGCGCGATCGCTGGACAGGTATGCGCCCGGCGATGGGTTTCCTGCCACTCGACGAGGAGGAAGTGCTGGCGGCCTGCCGTGCGAGCGATGATTCGTTCTTACTCGATGCGAGCGGCGTACGCGCTGGATGTGTCATTCTTGCCGAACTCGGACTCATCGCCTTGTCGCAAACCGATGCCGAACGGCTGTTTGAGCTGACTGAGCTCATTGGCAAGGTTGACCTGAACGACAGCAGCAGATATCTTGAAGGGCAGGCTGCAATCAGGGCTTTTGAGGAGTTTCAGCGGTGGATTACCTGCGCCGTACCCACAGAGCTACTGGCAAGCCTGAACCGACCTATCGTCCCGACCTCACCGCTTGATGGCGAACGGTGAATAAGGGATAAACCACCTGAAGGATGAATCTTATGGCGCGTAGTGATGACCCTATCTTGAGCGAAGAAGTACAGGTAGATATCTCCCTGGATGCCTTTGAGCGTCTCAAGGAGCAGGTGGCAGGCTACCTGTCTCCGAGCGATCAGGAGGCCCTCCAGCGAGCCTATGATTTCAGCAAGGCTGCTCACGCGGGGCAGGTACGCAAGAGTGGAGAGGCCTATGTCAATCATCCTGTTCAGGTTGCACTGATCCTTGCAGAATTGCGTATGGATATCGGCACGGTATTGGCTGCCTTATTGCATGACACGGTTGAGGACACGGCTGTCACCCTCGACGATGTTGAAAACGAGTTCGGCAGAGATGTTCGTGAACTCGTCGATGGAGTCACAAAGATCAGCCGCATCGAGATCGAATCTCTTTCCGAGCAGCAGGCGAATAACCTGCGAAAGATGCTGTTGGCCATGTCCAGGGACATCCGGGTCATCGTCATCAAGTTGGCGGATCGTCTGCATAACATGCGCACGCTTCAGGCCCTGCGTGAGGATCGACGTATCTTCAAGGCACGCGAGACGATGGAGATATACGCGCCCCTCGCCAATCGCCTCGGTATCAACTCCATCAAATGGGAGTTGGAGGACCTTGCCTTCTACTATCTTGAGCCAGCACGTTTTCAGCAGCTCTCCCGTATGGTCAAGGAATCGCGTAGTGCCCGCGAAGAATACCTCGACAAAACGATCGCAGAGCTCACAGAGGATCTGTCAAAACTTGGGCTCGAAGACAGCGCGCAGATCACCGGTCGCCCGAAGCATCTGTATTCCATCTATCAGAAGATGGCGCAGAAAGGTAAGGACTTCTCTAAGATATACGACCTCATTGCGCTGAGAATCATCGTGGAGACGGTCAAAGATTGTTATTCCTGCCTTGGTGCGGTGCATAGCCTCTGGCGTCCGATGCCTGGGCGCTTTAAGGACTATATCGCCAACCCGAAGCACAACATGTACCAAAGCCTGCATACGACGGTCATGGGCCCGGCAGGACGTCCTCTTGAGATACAGATACGGACCAGAGAGATGCATGCGACCAGCGAATATGGCGTCGCAGCGCACTGGCGCTATAAGGGAGGAAGCGCGGATTCCTCTGACGTGAAACTTGAGGAGCAGCTTGCCTGGTTGCGACAGATGCTTGACGAGGTGGACGAGGCCGATGATCCCCGGGAGTTCATGGAGACCCTACGCCAGGGCCTGACCTACTCAGAGGTCTTCGTCTTCACGCCCAAAGGTGAGGTCATCAGTCTGCGCCTCGGCGCTACTCCGATAGATTTTGCCTACGCCATCCACACCGAAGTTGGCAATCACTGTGTTGGAGCAAAGGTCAACGGTTCCATCGTTCCCCTGTCCTATGAGTTGCAGATGGGCGATCGTGTGGAGATTCTGACCCAGAAGAGCGCCTCACCTTCGCGCAACTGGCTTAACGTCGCAAAGACTCCCTCGGCGCGCTCAAAGATACGAAGCTGGCTTTCGAAGATGACTCGCGGTGACGATATTTTGCATGGTCGAGAGATTCTCGGCAGGGAGATGCGTCGCAACGGTCTGGGCGTCTCGGCGACGCGCTCTGCCCAGGCAATCCGTCAGGTCGCCGAAGATATGGGGCACGGCGATCCCGATGATCTTCTGGCCCTGATTGGAACCGGTAAGCAGAGCCCTCGTCAGATTGCAAATCGGGTACTGCGCATACTCGCCCAGGGTACTGTTGAGGAGTCAGCGCCTACACCACAACAGCTTCTCGGCATCGACCCGGCCATAAATTCGGTACGGGAACCCATCCAAGCCCGCCGTACAGCACGTCCGCATCGCACGAAGAACTCTACGAGCATTATCGTCAAGGGATTGGAGGACGTGCTCGTACGTCTGCCGCATTGTTGCAATCCGGTACCGGGAGATGCAATCATCGGCTTTGTGACGCGGGGGCGGGGAGTGACGGTGCATCGTGAGGACTGCCCGAACGCACAGGCACTCAGGGCGGATTCCGGGCGTATCATTCCCGTTGAATGGGCCAAAGACGAGGGCACGACCGGGACCTACAATGTTGAGATATTCATCGAGGCCATCGACCGTCTGCGCCTCTATCAGGACGTGACGGTTGCGCTCGGGTCCAGCGGCGTGAACATCCTGGGTGCGACGATGGCTACCCACAGAGATGGCATCGTTGAGATGCGCTATCTTTTTGAAGTCAGTGAGATTACCCACATCGATCGCATCCTGCGCGAGCTGCGCTCGATTGAAGGAGTCATCGACGCTCGGCGGATGCTGCCGGGCGAAGTTGTCCGTAAACGGAAAGGTTAAAGTCATGCAGATAGAACTTCTGGTACTTTGCTGCCATCAGATGGGCGGCATGGAGATGAACTGCCTGCTCGTCAGCGAGGGACCCGCTGCCACAGAACTGA